>CATYEA010000119.1 GCA_958405355.1 uncultured Lachnospiraceae bacterium | reverse complement strand
AAAAACAATAAATTATTATACTGTTATTATCCTATTTTGGATAAACTTAACAAAAACAGGAGGAATGATGATGACACAAACAAACAGCGTTCCAAAACGCTCCGAAATAAGTACCGAAAACACCTGGGATTTAACACCTTTATGCGCCGGCCGCACAGCATTTTCCGAAACTTTTTCCCAGGCAGAATCTAAAATAGAAAATCTCGCCGCATACCGTGGAAAAATCAGCCAGTCCGCAGCCAATCTGCGCGCTTATCTGGAAGAAAAGGACGCACAGCTTTTGGTGGTCGACCGGCTTTACAGTTATGCTTTCCAATATTCAGATCAGGATACCGCAAATACAACAGCTCAGGCTATGAAAAACCAGGCCCTCGGACTTTATACCCGCCTTTTTTCTGCCATTGCCTGGGAGTCACCGGAGATTCTCACCCTGACACCAGAAACTCTGGAAACCTGGTATGCCGAAGAACCAAAACTGGAAAATTACCGGCATTTTCTTGAAGACACCCTGCGCCAGAAAGCCCACACTCTCTCCGCCAAAGAAGAAGAGCTTCTTTCTTTAAGCGCCGACATGAGCTATGGCCCGCAGACCATTTTTAATATGTTCAACAACGCCGATTTACGTTTTCCGACCATCGATGACGGCAACGGCGAACAGGTTGAGATCACCCATGGCCGTTTTATCTCTCTTATGGAAAGCAGGAACCGTCAAGTACGTAAAGATGCTTTTGAAGCCCTTTACCATACTTACGGAACCTATAAAAATACTTTAGCCGCAGCCTACAGCGCCAATGTAAAAAAGGAACTTTTTTATACCAGAGCCAGAAAATATCATTCTACCATGGAAGCCCACCTGGACAGTTACCATATTCCAACAACCGTATACACTCAGCTCATTGACACGGTTCACAGTTTCCTGCCGTCCATGTACCGCTATGTGGCTCTCCGCAAAAAGCTTCTCGGTGTGGAAGAACTGCATATGTACGATGTTTATACACCGATCATCGAGTATCATTCACCTGAAATTCCTTTTGAAGAGGCCAAAGATATCGTCCTTGAAGGGCTTGCTCCATTGGGCGAAGACTATCTGAATCTTCTCAGAGAAGGCTTTGATAACCGCTGGATCGATATTTATGAGAATCAGGGAAAACGCAGCGGGGCCTATTCCACCTGTGTCTATGGCACCCACCCTTATGTTTTACTGAACTATCAGGGGAATCTGGATAATGTTTTCACCCTGGCTCATGAGATGGGACATTCCCTCCACTCCTGCTATACCAATGCCAACCAGACCTATGTCAATTCCAATTACAATATATTTGTAGCCGAGATTGCTTCTACCTGCAACGAATACCTGCTCATTTCCCATTTGATGGAAAAAGCAGAAACCAAAGAGGAAAAGGCTTATCTTTTAAATCATTTGATGGACCAGTTCAAAGGAACCCTTTTCCGCCAGACCATGTTTGCTGAATTTGAAAAGATTACCCATGAAAAAGAAGCCGCTGGAGAGACCCTGACCTGCGACTCACTCTGTGAAATTTATAAAGATTTGAACAGACTCTACTTTGGACCGGATATGGTCATCGATGAGGAAATTGCCATGGAATGGGCAAGGATACCTCATTTTTACACACCGTTCTATGTCTATCAATATGCCACCGGGATTTCCGCAGCCATCGCTTTTGGAAGCCGGATTCTCTCCGGCGAACCGGGCGCGCTTGATGATTATAAACGTTTCTTAAGCGGCGGCGGCTCCATGGATTGCATCGACTTATTAAAGTCCTGCGGTGTGGATATGACCACAACAGAACCGACAACATCCGCTTTAAAGGTCTTTGACACCTGTCTTAGCGAACTCGAAACTTTATTTTGATAAATTGATTGAAAATTTTTTTGATTTTTAAAAAAGTTTGTGGGGTTTTCCCAAAAATTAATTTTTTGTAAATTTTCGATTGACTTTCCAAATTTTGAGAATATAATAAAACACATGTTAAGACGAAGGCGTCTTCAGATGAGTAAATCTCATCCGAAGGCGTCTTTTTCTTTTTGCGGATTTAAAAAAAACTGATTCCGCAGAAATTTTCAAGAGGAGGAAAATCATATGAAAAAATTAGAAATGGTCATCAAACCAGAAAAGCTTGAAAGCTTAAAGTCAATTCTTGATGATTCTCAGGCAAGTGGTGTTATGATAACAAACATTATGGGTTATGGTAATCAGAAAGGTTATACCCGGATGTACCGTGGAACGACCTACGCTGTCAATCTGCTTCCTAAGGTAAAGGTTGAAACCGTCGTTGCAGATGACGCTGCCGAAGAAATTATATCCAGAGTTGTTAAAGAAATTACAACCGGTAATTACGGCGATGGTAAAATCTTCATCTACGATGTTCTTGATGCGGTTCGTATCCGTACCGGTGAACGCGGAGCCGATGCACTTTAAATTTTTCGACAAAACTATTTTACTTATAATTGCTTTTAAAGGAGGCTACCCATTATGGAATATAATTTATTAGATATTGTATGGACAATGATCGCAGCGTTTCTCGTCTACTTTATGCAGGCCGGATTCGCGATGGTAGAAACAGGTTTCACCCGGGCAAAAAATGCCGGTAACATTGTTATGAAAAATATGATGGATTTCGTCATTGGTTCCATCGCTTTCTATCTCATTGGTTTTGGATTAATGTTCGGTCAGGGAAATGGAATCATAGGTTTGTCCGGTTTCTTCGATCCTTACAGCCTTGAATCTTCCCTTCAATCCGGACTTGGACTGGCACTACCAATCGGTGTTTTCATGATTTTCCACACCGTATTCTGTGCCACCTCAGCAACCATCGTATCCGGTGCCATGGCTGAGCGTACAAAATTCTCCGCTTATCTGGCTTACAGTGCATGTATCAGTATCTTTATTTATCCAATCACCGGACACTGGATCTGGGGCGGCGGCTGGCTGTCTTCCATCGGTTTCCATGACTTTGCAGGTTCCACAGCCGTACATTCCGTCGGCGGATGGTGTGCTCTGATCGGTGCCGCAATCCTTGGACCTCGTATCGGAAAATACCGTGCAGATGGTAAACCAAATGCTATCCCTGGACATAATCTTCCACTGGGCGCTTTAGGAACATTTATTCTCTGGTTCTGCTGGTTTGGATTCAACTGCGGTTCCACAACTGCTGCCACACTGGAGCTTGGTAATATCGCCATGACAACAAACCTGGCCGCTGCTGCTGCAACATTAGTTGCCTTGTTCTTCACATGGGTCCGTTACGGAAAACCGGATATTTCCATGACAATGAATGGTGCTCTGGCCGGTTTGGTTGGTGTGACCGCCGGTTGTGATATCGTATCCAATTATGGTGCCCTTGCCATCGGTGTGATTTGCGGCTTTGCAGTCGTTCTCGTTGTTGAATTTGTTGACCGTGTCCTTAAAATCGATGACCCTGTCGGTGCTACCGGTGTTCACTGGGGCTGCGGTATGCTCGGTACAATCCTGACCGGTGTATTTGCCAAATCCTCTGTCCTTGAAGAATATGGCATGAGCCGGATTCAGTTCATCGGTGTAGAAGTTCTCGGCGTCGTTGCCGTCGGCGCCTTCACAGCAGTCATGGCTGTCATTATCTTTAAAGTCATTGACAAAACAATTGGACTTCGTGTCACAGAACAGGAAGAACTGGATGGTCTTGACGGACATGAACACGGAAGCAGCGCTTACGCAGATTTCCAGATTAAATTGTAATTATCGCTAATCCTTTTTAAACTACATATATACAAAAAGAAAAAGACCTGCATTTTCTTTCTCGCAGGTCTTTTTCTATTACAGACTTAAATATTTTTCCTCAACGTTCCGGAGTCAGTCCTTCGCCTAAAAGCAGGAACAGTGTTCCCGCAAATACAGCGAAATCTCCCACATTGTAGATCACGTTCCTAAATTTTTCCGTGCCCACATTAAACCGGATATAGTCCGTCACCTTACCATATTTCAGCCGCTCATAGGCATTACTTCCGGCGCCGCCCAGCATCATTGAAAGTCCCAGTTTCTGTAAACTGTGTCTCCGTTTACCGGCAACCATCATCAGCGCACCGGCCAGACTCCCCACACCAAATATGGTCATTCCCTTCAACAGCTCCGGATGATCGGCCATGGTCCCGAGCATGGCACCTTTATTAAAATACTTGGTCAGAATCACTTTATTTCCCACCAGATTTTTCCGGCTGTGTTCCGCAACATTCTCTTTCACATAATCTTTAATGATCAAATCCCCGCCGCAAATAACCGCGGCAAATCCCAAACATCCCATAGCCATGATATTCATCTGCCTCCTCATATCTATCATGTGCAGTACAAACAGATTTTATAATGTAATTCCAAGAAAATCAACCACAATTCCGGCCGCAACACCAATCACATACAAAATTGCAGTGATTTTCAAATTATCTCTCAGCGAATCATTTGTCCGGTACAAAACGATCAGGCCGACGCCGGCACCGACAAGCAATCCGGACATCATCGCTCCAAGACTCATGGCACCATCCAGATAGAGCTGGGTAATGACCACTGAAGCCGCACAGTTTGGTATAAGACCTACAATTCCGGATAATAAAGAGCCGATCAGCGGCTGATTTAAAATAAGCTCTGTCAGACTGTCTTCACCAATTCCGGCAATAATCAAATTCAATATAAACGAAACAAGAATGATAAAGAAAAAAATCCGGGCCGTATGTACAAGGGCTGATTTTAAAATACCATCTTCACAATGACAATGGTCATGTTCACACATGTGATGGATATCCATCTCCTGCTCCGGCTCTTTCTTCACCAGCGTAAACACCAGGTCCACAAGAAATCCAGCCACCATACCGATGATCACTTTCATGCCCAGCACCGACAATATGATTTTTACCGGCACCTGCTGTGAAATGAACACAGGAAGCATTTCATCCGATGTGGAAAGAAAAATAGCGATCAATGTACCACGGGTAATGACCCGTCCTGCATATAAGCTGGCAGCTGCCGCAGAAAACCCACACTGGGGAAAGATTCCCGCAATACTTCCGATCAACGGTCCAAATCTTCCTGAGGCCTGAACCACCCGCCGTGTGCCTGCGCTCATCTTATGCTCAATATATTCCATAACAATGTAAGTTACAAATAAAAAAGGTAAAAGGCGGATACCGTCCATCAGCGTATCCAGAATAATATCGTACATAGCAAACCTCATTTCCAGTCTGTCGATAGTAACTTTTTTATATTATCCTATGGATATAGCTTTTGTCAAGTATCCGCCTTCGTTTTCAATTGAATTATTTTGTCAATGCCTGCAGAATTTTATTACTACGCTCAATAAAAGCAGTCATTGCAGAAGCTTCCAGCGGTTTGTGACTGAGCAGGGCCAGATCATACAGCTGCTGGCAGATCATATCTGTATATTCTCCATCTGTATTTGACAGCACATACTGTACCAGTGTATTATTGGCATTCAGAATCAAGGTCTCACCTTCGCTGCCGAACATGCTCATATCGGTCATACCGTACATCTTCATCATATCCTGCATACGGCGGCTCTCTTCATTTAAAGTGATCATCGAAGAGGTTTCCGCATTTTTCAGTTTTTCAACCTTCACCTGAATATTATCCCGTCCCAGTGCTTTCTTAAAGATATCTGTCAAAGTCTTTGTATTCTCTTCCAGAACTTTACTGTCTTCTTCATTGACTTCCTCTTTGAAAATATCTGCCAGATCCGTGTCGATCCGGTGGAATTTTACATTTTCTTCATCCTGTTCCAGAACGCTGATGAACGGCTGGTCAATGGCATGTTTCAAAAGAACCGCATCCATTCCCTGTTCCTTGAACATGTTGATATACTGTCCCTGCTGTACTTCATCCGTTACATAGAACACCTGATTCTCATGCTTTTCTTTGGCGGCTTCCAGATAATCTTTCAAAGTCAGATATTTTCCTTCCAGGTTTTTATAAAGGATATACTCTTTCATCTTGCCTTTGAATTTTTCATCTTTGATATAACCATATTTGATGAACGGACTGATATCATCCCAGTATTTCTCATAATTTTCCCTGTCGGTCTTGCACATGCCGGAGAGCTTGTCTGCCACTTTCTTTGTGATATAATCCGAAATCTTCTGAACAAAGCCATCATTCTGAAGAGCTGAACGGGAAACATTCAGCGGC
>CATYEA010000118.1 GCA_958405355.1 uncultured Lachnospiraceae bacterium | reverse complement strand
AAACCACTCGTTGTCAGTGAGGATGTGGACGTAGTGTTCTGCGTACCAGCCATTGACATCATTCCGGCGGTTGAAGCTGTTAAAGGAACCAATATCCATATCGGTGCTGAAAATATGTACTTTGAAGAAAAGGGTGCGTTCACTGGTGAAATCGCACCGGATATGCTCACCGATGCGGGTGTGGAATATGTTATTATCGGTCACTCAGAGCGCCGTGAATATTTTGCTGAGACGAATGAAACGGTAAATAAGAAAGTATTAAAGGCTTTTGAACATGGCCTGACACCGATTATCTGCTGCGGTGAATCCCTGACTCAGAGAGAACAGGGCATCACTATCGATTGGATCCGTCAGCAGATTAAGATTGCTTTCTTAAATGTTACTGCTGAACAGGCTGCGAAAGCCGTTATCGCTTACGAGCCAATCTGGGCCATCGGAACCGGCAAAGTGGCTACGACAGAACAAGCTCAGGAAGTTTGCTCTGCCATCCGTGCATGTATTAAAGAGCTTTACGGAGAAGCGACAGCAGAAGTTATCCGTATTCAGTATGGCGGCAGTGTGTCTGCATCCAGCGCACCGGAGCTTTTTGCTCAGGCCGATATCGATGGCGGCCTTGTAGGAGGCGCCAGCCTTAAAAAAGATTTCGGAGCTATTGTAAATTATAAATAACGCAGTGAAAAAATGGTCCGGCTATAGATTTTTATAGCCGGATTATTTTTTTACTAAAATATTGAAAAAGGTATTGACTATTTGCACGCATAGCATATAATATAAATATATGAACAATTAATCATATGAATTTGTTTTAAGGAGAGATATATTATGAAAAAGAAGTTTAAATTAATCGATCTGGATTGTGCCAATTGTGCTGCAAAGATGGAAGATGCCATCAAGAAGATTGATGGTGTAGAAGATGCCAATGTAAGTTTCATGACACAGAAGATGACTATTGTGGCAGAAGAAGATCAGTTTGACCGGATTATGAAGGAAGTTGTCAAAGTGTGCAATAAAGTTGAGCCGGACTGCCAGATTGTTTTATAATGGAGGCAGGATATGACGAAAAAACAAAAAAATATGCTGGCCCGCATTATCGTGGCCGCCGTAGTTTTTGTGCCGCTTTTCGTTGCTGAACATATGGGGAAGCTTACCTTTCAGTCAGAGCTGCCGGTAAGCTTCTTTTTATATTTAGTACCGTATATCATCATCGGTTGGGATATTGTTTATAAGGCGGTACGCAATATTTCTCATGGACAGGTATTTGATGAAAACTTTCTTATGTGTGTGGCAACTTTCGGTGCCTTCGGTGTCCGGGAATACGAGGAAGCCGTGGCGGTTATGCTGTTCTACCAGGTTGGAGAACTGTTCCAGAATTATGCGGTAAACCGTTCCAGACAGTCAATTACCGAATTGATGGACATTTGCCCGGAATATGCCAATATTGAAGAAGACGGAGAATTGAAGGAAGTGGACCCGGATGATGTGGAAGTCGGCGATACGATTGTTGTTAAACCGGGTGAGAGGATTCCTCTGGATGGTATTGTAACTTCCGGAAGCTCTTTTGTGGATACATCGGCGCTGACCGGTGAATCGGTTCCGCGTCAGGTTTCCGAAGGTTCGGAGATTATCAGCGGCTGTGTCAACGGCAGCGGACTTCTTCGGGTTCAGGTTACGAAAGAGTTTGACGACTCCACTGTAGCAAAGATTCTTGAACTGGTGGAAAATGCCAGCAGCAAAAAAGCAAAGGTCGAGAACTTTATTACGAAATTTGCCCGGTATTATACACCAATCGTGGTTGTAGCTGCGGTGATTCTGGCTGTTGTACCGCCATTGATCCTCGGAGGCGGTTGGAGTGACTGGATAGAGCGTGCCTGCAGTTTCCTGGTTATTTCCTGTCCATGTGCTCTTGTTATATCGGTTCCGCTTGGGTTCTTCGGTGGTATTGGCGCTGCATCGAGGGTCGGGGTCCTTGTTAAAGGAAGCAATTATCTGGAAGCCCTGGCCCGAATGGAGACCATTGTTTTTGATAAGACAGGAACTCTGACCAAGGGTGAATTTACCGTCACAGGCGTTTATCCAAAGAATGTTACGGAGGAAGAACTTCTTGAAACAGCGGCATTGGCTGAGAGCTATTCGGAACATCCGATTGCAAATGCGGTCAAAGCAGCCTATACAAAATCTTTATTGATGGAGAGGGTTGCCGATACGGAAGAGATTGCAGGGCACGGTATACGGACCCGAATTGATGGAAAACTTGTTTTGGCTGGAAATGCCAAGTTAATGAAGTCGGAGCATATTGTCTATGAAGCGAACTATGATATTGGAACAGTTATCTATGTGGCTGTGGATGGACAGTATATAGGTTCTATTGTTATTGCGGATCAGGTAAAACCGGAAGCAAAAGAAGCCCTTGCAGCTTTGAAGGCCAGCGGCGTCCGCCAGACAGTCATGCTGACTGGTGACAAGGCTGAGGTTGGTGAGGCAGTGGCTAAGGAACTCGGTATTGATATGGTCTATGCCGACTTACTTCCGGCGGATAAAGTATCTAAAGTGGAAGAGCTTTTGAAAGGGCTTTCAGAAAAAGAAAAGCTGGCCTTTGTCGGTGATGGTATTAACGATGCCCCTGTTTTATCCAGAGCAGATATCGGTATCGCTATGGGAAGTATGGGATCGGATGCGGCTATTGAAGCGGCAGATATTGTCTTGATGGATGATAACCCGTTAAAGATTGCCTCAGTTATTCGAATTGCCCGGCATACATTGAGAATTGTTACACAAAATATTGTATTCGCCTTGTCAGTCAAAGCAATTATCCTGGTTTTAGGTGCCCTTGGTATTGCAAATATGTGGGCGGCGGTATTTGCCGATGTGGGTGTTGCTGTTATTGCTATTTTAAATTCCATGCGGGTAATGAAAATGAAATAAATCACAAAGGCCTTGTATTTTTACAAGGCCTTTGGTAATATAAGGGTGCTGAATAAAAAATTGGTAAATATAAATAATATATGATTATCAGAAAGAAAATAGGTGAAAGATATGAGAAAAAAACCAACAGTGTTAATGATTCTTGACGGATATGGTCTGCGGGATAAAGTAGAGGGAAATGCGGCTGTAGAGGCAAACAGTCCGGTGCTTGACGGCCTTAAAAGAGATTATCCTTTTGTTAAAGGCTATGCCAGCGGCATGGCTGTAGGTCTGCCGGAGGGGCAGATGGGGAATTCGGAAGTAGGACATTTAAATATCGGTGCAGGACGGATTGTCTATCAGGAACTGACCCGGATTACCAAAGAGATTCAGGATGGTGATTTCTTTAAAAATGAAGCTCTTTTAGCAGCAGTGAAAAATTGCCAGGAAAATGATTCCGCACTCCATTTATATGGCCTGCTGTCTGATGGCGGTGTTCACAGCCATAATACCCATTTGTATGGCCTTTTAGAGCTGGCAATGAGGGAAGGGCTTAAAAAGGTTTATGTGCATTGTTTCCTGGATGGACGTGACACGCCGCCGGCCTCCGGAAAAGATTATGTGGCAGAACTGGCAGAAAAGATGAAAGAGATTGGTGTCGGCGAAATCGCATCCGTTTCCGGCCGTTATTATGCCATGGACAGAGATAACCGCTGGGAGCGGGTTCAGAAGGCCTATGATGCTATCCGCCGTGGCGTCGGTGAGAAGGCAGAGGATGCGGTGCAGGCTGTAGCGGATTCCTATGCCAAGGAAGTTACCGATGAATTTATGATTCCGACTGTGATTATGAAAAATGACGCGCCGGTGGCCACAGTTAATGATAAGGATTCCATTATTTTCTTTAATTTCCGTCCGGACCGGGCAAGAGAATTGACCCGTGCTTTCTGTGCGGATGATTTTACTGGCTTTGACCGGGGCGAACGGGCAGACGTGGTTTATGTTTGCTTTACAGAATATGATGTGACGATTCCGAATAAACTCATTGCATTCCATAAGGTTTCTATAGATGAGACTTTTGGTGAATATCTGGCAGAACATGGTATGACCCAGGCACGTATCGCTGAAACAGAAAAAAATGCCCAATTGACAATATTCATAAACGGTGGTGTGGAAAAGCCAAATCCTGGCGAAGACCGGATTCTTGTTAATTCCCCGAAGGTGGCAACCTATGATCTGCAGCCGGAAATGAGCGCTTATGAAGTGTGCGACCGCCTTGTGGAAGCCATTCATTCCGGAAAATATGATGTCATCATTATCAATTTTGCCAACCCGGATATGGTTGGACATACGGGCGTAGAAAGCGCAGCCATTAAGGCGGTTGAAGCGGTTGATATCTGTGTCGGACGGGCTGTAGAAGCGCTTAAAGAAGAAGACGGCGTTATGTTCATCTGCGCTGACCATGGTAACTGCGAACAGTTGATTGATGAAGAAACAGGCGAACCATTTACAGCACATACAACAAATCCGGTACCATTCATTCTCGTCAATGCAGACCCATCCTATAAACTTCGTGACGGCGGCTGCCTTGCTGATATCGTTCCTACCTTAATTGACTTAATGGGCATGGAACAACCGAAGGAAATGACCGGAAAATCACTTTTGATTAAATAGTTTCAAAAATATATCTACTATTTGTCAAAAACATGATAAACTGTTATGAGTGATTTAGGAGGTGTATCGAGGCGATGCTGAGAACAATCGTAACAGTCGTTTTCATTGCGATTTGTATTGCGTTAGTTATATTGGTTATGCTCCAGGAAAGCAAGTCCAACGGCCTGACAGGAACAGTCGGCGGTATGGCAGATACTTACTGGGGAAAGAATAAAGGACGTTCTATGGAGGGAAAACTTGTAAAGTGGACAACCATTTTGGCCGTTGTATTCTTTGTCTTAACCGTCGTTTTGAATATGAATTGGTAGAATAGAATTGATATTTAAGGATAACACTCTTTCTAAAGGGTGTTATCTTTTTTTTGCTGAGGCCGACTTGGCTTCAGCGATTTATGTAAGAGAAGGAGGTGTGCCGATGCACACAGAAATATATGAAGCACGAAAAGCAATCATATTAGAATTTATGAAGGATTCCCATTATCGTCCGATGAAATTGAAGGAAATGTGCAGCATTTTGGGAGTGCCACGGAGGGAACGGGATGAATTGAAGCTTGTTTTGGATCAGCTGATTTCGGAACGAGAAGTTGATATAGATACAAAAGGCCGTTATAAAGTAGCGGACCCGGAACTTTTGACCGGAATTTTTATCGGTAATACAAAGGGATTTGGTTTTGTTCATGTGGAAGGTATGGAAGACGATTTTTATGTATCGGAGGACAATACACTGGATGCTCTGCACGGCGACGAAGTGGCCATTAAAAAAATATCCGATGAAGAACGTGGCCGGCGAAGCGAAGCGGTCATTGTCAAAATATTAAAACGGGCCAATGAGACGGTCATTGGTATATTCCAAAAGAGTAAAAATTATGGTTTTGTCATCCCGGACAATCAGAAAATCGCCAAAGATGTATTTGTCGATAAGGACCATACCATGGGAGCAGTCAATGGTCATAAGGTCGTTGTCCGGCTGAACAGCTTTGGTAAGAAAAATAAAAATCCGGAGGGCGAAATTATTGAAATTCTTGGGCATGTCAATGATCCAGGAGTGGATATTTTGTCGATTGTCAGGGCTTACCATCTGCCGGAACAATTTCCGGAGGAAGTGATGGAACAGGTAGCCTCTATACTGGAACAGGTCCTGCCGGAGGAATATAAGGGACGCAAAGATATAAGAGGATGGCAGACGGTGACCATTGACGGGGAAGAGGCAAAGGACCTGGACGATGCCATAACCATACAGAAAAATGCAGACGGACATTTTATTTTGGGTGTCCATATCGCTGATGTGAGCCACTATGTTAAAGAAGGTTCGCCGCTGGATAAGGAAGCTTTGAAACGGGGCACAAGCGTTTATCTGACGGACCGGGTCATTCCGATGCTTCCCCATAAGCTTTCCAATGGTATCTGCTCACTGAATGCGGGTGTGGACCGTCTGGCTTTAAGCTGCATTATGGAACTGGATGAAAAAGGCAATATCCTGAATCACGAGATTGCAAAGACGGTCATTAATGTGGATCGGAGAATGACCTATACGGCAGTGAAACAGATTTTAGAGGATAAAAACGAAGCAGTTATCCAGGAATATCAGGAACTGGTTCCAATGGTTGAGATAATGGCC
>CATYEA010000117.1 GCA_958405355.1 uncultured Lachnospiraceae bacterium | reverse complement strand
CGATTTCTTTTATGAAGAGACAGCCAATGAGGAAGCCCGGCAGTTTAATCATAAGACCTATGGTTCAGGAAGCCTTTACCGGAATTGTATCAGCAGTACGGGAATTGATTATATGAAATACGATGAGATTTTTGAGCTGACGATCCACCGGGATGAGCCAAAGACGGTTATGGATTTAGCGTTAAAACGGTTGAGTTACCCTTATGAGCTGGCTTCCCAGGCCCGCAGATTTTATATTGAGCATTTAAAATCCATGGGAGCCCAGGTACTTTATTATCTGGTTGAGACAAAGCGGTGGTCTTTATTTGACTTGCTTACGGAAGGTGAGCCGCTGCCAAAGGAAATGCTTGATGCGGGAATCGAGTATGGGCAAAAAAATCAGGTACCTGAGTTTGTCAGCATGCTGATGCAGTATAAAAATACCCACTATTCATCGATGAAGAAAACCTTTGATTTATAGGATAAATTAAAATGAATGAGATAAGAGAGAGAATAAACCGGGTCGGTCTGCAGATCTTAACAGCTTCCCGGAATGAAATCTATATGTCCATGCGTTATTTTGACATTGCCTTAAGTGCGCTGGACTATGAATTGAATCTGAGTACAAAGACGATTGGGACGGATGGCTTTAAAATTCTATTTAATCCGTCGTGGCTGACTTCGGCCTATAAAGAGTGGCCCCAGGATATTAACCGGGTCTATGTACATATGCTCATGCACAATATTTTCCGGCATATGACGGGAAGGATGGAGCGGGATGAACGTCTCTGGAATCTGGCCTGCGATATTGCGGCGGAGTCTCTGGTGGACAGATTTGACGCTGTCTGTGTAAAGCGGGTTGTCAGCGATGAACGGGAAGCCTGGTATTACCGAATTGGTCAGGAGACGAAAGTTCTTAATGCCCAGTCCATTTACCGATGGATGATGAATCATCCTCTGTCGCCAAGGGAGTTGATGGCTGCAGAGAGGATTTTTACATTGGATGACCATTCTTTCTGGCAGGGTCAGGAAGATACGCCGGAGGGAAAGCAGAGACAGCAGGAAAATGATAACAAGTGGAAAGATATCAGTGAGAAAATGAAAACGAATCTTTCGACCTTTTCCAAGAGCATGGGTGATAAAGCCGGAGATTTGCTTCTTCAAATGGAAATCAGCCTGCATGAAACCTATGATTACCGGAAATTTTTAAGAAAGTTTACGGTGCTGAATGAGGAAATTAAGCTGGATTTGGACAGCTTTGATTATATATTTTATACCTACGGTCTGAATACCTATGGCAATGTGCCGCTGGTGGAGTCGTTAGAATACAAGGAGTCGGAAAAAATCCAGGAGCTGGCGATCATCGTGGATACATCCGAATCCTGTGGAGATGAGATTCTGAAACGGTTTTTCCATGAAACTTTTCATATTCTTCATAGTATGGACAGCTTTTTCAGGAATATGAATCTGCATATTATCCAATGTGATGCCAAGGTTCAGATGGATATGAAGATTCAAAATGAAGAAGAACTGAAAGAATGTATGAAGCATCTTGTCATACGAGGCCGGGGAGGCACGAATTTTAAGGCAGGCATTTCTTATGTAGAAAAGCTCGTGCAGGATGGCGAGTTCCGGAACCTGAAAGGTGTTCTTTATTTTACCGATGGTTATGGAGAGTTTCCGGCAAAGAAACCGGGATTTGAGACGGCATTTATATTTGTGAAAGAAGATTATACGGATATCAAGGTTCCGCCATGGGCGATGAAGGTGATCCTTGAACCCGATGATATATTAACATGGAGTGAGTAGAATGAATATTAAAGAAGCGAAAGAAGAAATTATTCATACAGTGAAAGCCTACACGGCGAAAGATGAGCTTGGCAACTATATGATTGGAACGACCCATCAGCGTCCGGTACTTTTGATCGGACCTCCGGGAATCGGAAAGACAGCGATTATGGAGCAGGTGGCCAGAGAATGCGGCATTGGCCTGGTGGCTTATACAATCACCCATCACACCCGCCAGTCGGCCATTGGTCTGCCGATTATAGAGCATAAAGATTTCGGAGGGAAGGAATATCCGGTGACCGAATATACGATGAGTGAGATTATCGGCTCGGTCTATGATCAGATGGAACGGACCGGTTTAAAAGAGGGAATTTTATTTATCGATGAGATTAACTGTGTTTCCGAGACGCTGGCACCGACTATGCTCCAGTTTTTACAGGGAAAGACTTTCGGCAATCATAAAGTGCCGGATGGCTGGATCATCGTAGCGGCAGGAAATCCGCCGGAATACAATAAGTCTGTTAAGGAATTTGATATTGTTACCCTCGACCGTGTGAAACGGATTGATGTGACAGAGAATCTGCCGGTATGGAAAGAATATGCTTATAAAGCCGGAGTCCATGGAAGTATTATTTCCTATCTGGATGTAAAGAAAGAAAACTTCTATACGGTTGAAACCACGGTGGAGGGCAAACGCTTCGTGACGGCCCGTGGCTGGGAGGACTTGTCCCAGATGATTCGCGCCTATGAAAAACTGGATATTCCTGTGACCGAAGGCGTGATCGGACAGTATTTACAGCACCCACGGATTGCAAAAGAATTTTCGGCTTATATGGATCTATATAAAAAGTATGCGGCCGACTATAATGTGGAAGATATTTTACATGGAAAAATTCATCCGGGAGCTGAGGAACGGATTTCTTCCGCACCATTTGATGAAAAATTGAGTGTTCTGGGCTTACTTGTCAGTGCTTTGAGCGATGGTGCTAAAGATTGCTATGAATGGGATGTTTATGTGGAGCGTCTTTTTGCTATTTTAAAATTTGTCAAAGGCCAGCCGGATCTGATGGAAGGGCTTTTGGAAGCTTCACGGCTGGAAAAGGATAAATGGGAGAAGAGTGAGCATGGAAAGACGATGGAAAAATCGGAAGTCCGTATTTCTATGCGTTTGATGAACACCTTGGAAGATTATCTCAAAGCCGTCCGTGAAGGTGCAGATTTCGATATCATTAAGATTAAATTTAATGAAGCGGTTGGCGAACGCCAGTCCATGCTGGAACAGTGTAAAGCAGCTTTTGACAATTCCTTTACTTTTGTGGAAGGCGCTTTTGGAGAAAGTCAGGAAATGGTTGTATTTATCACTGAATTAAATTCCAGTCATTATGCCCTCTGGTTTATCGGCGAAAACGGTTGCGAGAAATATTATCAATACAATCAGGGATTGTTGCTTGGTGAACGCCAGAGTGCGATCATGGCAGATATTCAGGGAATCGAAAAAGAACTTTCTTTTTTAGGTTTAGGTCAGTAGGAGGAATATACGAATGAAGGAAAATGCGTGGAATACTTATACAGATGAAGATTTGGAAATGATGGATGCTTTGATCCAGGGATATAAATTTTTTCTGGATAATGGAAAGACGGAAAGAGAATGTGTACGTCAGATGATTTCTACGGCCAGACAGTGTGGTTATGTGTCTATGGAAGATGTTATTCGCGGAGGACACATTCTGAGACATGGAAGCAAGGTCTATGCCCAGACAAAGGGGAAGGCCGTTATGTTTATTAATATCGGACTTTTCCCAATGGAGGAAGGTTTAAATATTCTCGGCGCTCATATTGATTCCCCGCGTCTGGACTTAAAACAGAATCCGCTTTACGAGGATACGGAGCTGGCCTACATGGATACCCATTATTACGGCGGTATTAAAAAATATCAGTGGGTGACTTTGCCTCTGGCGCTCCATGGTACTATTGTCAAAAAAGACGGCAGTCATGTGGAGATTAATATCGGCGAAGATGAAAAGGACCCGGTATTCGGAGTGACAGATCTCCTTGTTCATCTGTCCGCCAAACAGCTTGAAAAGAAAGGCGCTGTCGTTGTCGAGGGTGAAAATCTGGATATTTTGGTAGGAAGCCAGCCATTAAAGGATTCAGAGACAAAGGATAAAGTCAAAGCAAATATTTTAAAACTGTTGAAAGAAAAATATGACATTGAAGAAGAGGATTTTATTTCCGGTGAAATTGAAGTTGTGCCTGCCGGAAAGTCCAG
Source organism: uncultured Lachnospiraceae bacterium (assembly GCA_958405355.1). Taxonomy (GTDB): domain Bacteria; phylum Bacillota; class Clostridia; order Lachnospirales; family Lachnospiraceae; genus Frisingicoccus. The sequence continues at coordinate 2,155 of CATYEA010000117.1, read as the reverse complement.
AGATTTCGGGCTGGACCGGAGTATGATCATGGGTTATGGACAGGATGACCGGGTATGTGCCTATACATCTTTGATGGCTATGCTGTCGGTGGATGAAGTAATGCGGACAAGTGTTGCCATTTTCGTGGATAAAGAAGAGATCGGCAGCGTGGGTGCTTCCAGTATGGGTTCCAGATTCTTCGAGAATACCATCGCCGAAGTTCTTCAGGCTATGGGCAAATTAAATGATATTACTCTACGCAGGACCTTAGCCCGGTCCAAAATGCTATCTTCGGATGTGAGCGCAGCCTATGATCCGGCCTATTCTTCCGTATTTGAAAAAAATAATACGGCTTATTTCGGACATGGTGTCGTATTTAATAAATATACAGGAGCCCGCGGTAAATCCGGTTCCAACGATGCCGGGGCCGAATATGTAGCCCGTATCCGAAGGATTATGGATGAGAACAAAGTGACATATCAGATGTCTGAAATGGGAAAAGTAGATGCTGGCGGCGGCAACACTATCGCCTGGATTCCGGCCGCTTATGATATGGATGTTATCGACTGCGGCGTTCCTGTACTCAGTATGCATGCGCCGTGGGAAGTGACAAGTAAAGCCGATATTTATGAAGCTGAAAAATGTTATGAAACCTTCTTGAAAACAAAAGACTGGATTTAAAAAATTGTAAAAACAAGTCGGGGGATTGTTATTGATTCATCCGGCTTGTTTGCATTATAATAAAAATACAACTCATAATTTTAGTTCCGGAACCATTTGGTTGTCTTTTAGTAGGGGATCCCTTACACCTGAAACCCCTTGATATTCAAATTTTTATTCAATATAATATTTCTAAAGGCGATTAAATTTTTTAAGGAGGTGTGCGTTGTGGATGAAATCATTGACAGTAATTCAATTCAATTATTCGAAGACAAAAAAATACGTACGGCCTGGGATGATGAAAAGCAAGAATGGTATTTTTCTATTATAGATGTCGTCGGAGTACTTACTGAACAATCAGATTATCAAACTGCCAGAAATTATTGGAAAGTTCTAAAAAAACGTCTCAAAGATGAAGGAAATGAATCGGTTACAAATTGTAACCGGTTGAAAATGACGGCTGCAGATGGGAAAAAACGTTTTACAGATGTTGCCGATACGGAGCAGCTTTTAAGAATTATTCAGTCTATTCCTTCTCCTAAGGCAGAGCCATTTAAGATGTGGCTTGCAAAAGTGGGATATGATCGTATAGAAGAAACTATTGACCCAGAACAGACGATTGAACGCGCGCTTGATACTTATTTGAAAAAAGGGTATACACGGGAATGGATTAATCAAAGACTTCAGGCAATTCAAGTGCGAAAAGAATTGACAGATGAATGGCAGGACAGAGGTGTACATAAGGGATTGGAATATGCAATTCTTACTGATGAGATTACTCGTGCATGGTCAGGAATGTCAACAAAGCAGTATAAAAAATTAAAAGGACTAAAAAAAGAAAACCTTAGGGATAATATGAGCACATTGGAATTAGTACTTAATATGCTGGCTGAGGCTACAACAACAGAAATTTCGAAGGAACATAAGCCAAAGGGGTTTGTCGAAAATCAGGAAGTTGCCAGACGTGGAGGAAATATAGCTGGGCAAACGCGAAAAGCCATTGAGGCAGATACAGGGAAACCTGTTGTTACGTCTCAAAATGCGGTGCATTTTAAGCAATTGATTGCAGATGTTGTCGAGGATGTGGCTCTTTTGAAGGATAAAAAAACTAACCCTTGATAAACCAAATTTGGTGTGGTACACTAAGAAATGGTAATTCCGTCGTTTGTGGACGGAATTTTTTTACAAGGTGTTTTTAAAACTGGAAAGGTAGTGACTATAGTGACTAAGATTGATATTATTTCTGGATTTTTAGGTGCTGGAAAAACCACATTGATCAAAAAGCTTTTATCGGAAGCTTTTCAGGATGAAAAAGTAGTTCTTATTGAAAATGAATTTGGAGAGATCGGCATTGACGGCGGATTTTTAAAAGATGCCGGAGTTGAGATTACAGAGATGAATTCCGGATGTATCTGTTGTTCACTGGTTGGTGATTTTGGAAAATCTCTTCATGAGGTCGTAGATACTTATCATCCGGATCGTATTTTGATAGAACCGTCGGGGGTCGGAAAATTA
>CATYEA010000116.1 GCA_958405355.1 uncultured Lachnospiraceae bacterium | reverse complement strand
ACATCAAATAATCTGCTAAACTTGCACTATGGCGCCTCCGGGTCCCGTATCTGATAACGGCGGCTCCACTCCTTTGTCGCATCATCCCGCAAGGTCTCGGAAGCATGCCGGGCCAGAAAACGGGTCAGCGGATACACATCGATCCAGATTTCATTTGTCCCCTCCCGCTGGGATTCATCGAAAATCAACTGCAGCCCCAAATGTAAATGATACACATCGATATTATTCGTATTTTCCTCAGAACTGTATCCGGTGCGCCCCATATATCCGATCACATCCCCGGCCTGGACAACGTCCCCTTCTTCCAGGCCTTCCGCATAGGGCCTGTCCTGTCTCAGGTGTGCATAGTAGTAGTACCGTTTACCATCGAAACTATCGATACCGATTCGCCATCCGCCGAACTGATTCCAACCAAGAGCCCGGACCGTCCCGCCCTCAATGGCAATAATGGGCGTTCCCACCTGCCCCAATATATCATGTCCCAAATGGGTCCTCTGATAACCATAGCTTCTTGATGCGCCGAAGTCATCATATTCCGAGTAGGGAAATCCTTTCGCAATCGGACTGAAAGCTTTCAGTCCGTAGACCTGCTTCCATCCCTCTTCCTGCTCCGCCTCGTAAACGCCGACCATTCCGCCAAGGACTGCCTCATAGGCTTCCAGATAGTAATCATAATACTTTAAACCGGCTGTCAATGTTTCAATCCCCTGGGTCTGAATTTTCTCCACGGCCACCGCCATATCTTTTTCTCTATAACTGCTGAAATCACCACCATACTGCACTGCAAGATAAGCCAGTAATTCAATCCAGTCCACATGAACATCCGACATGTACGTTCCAATATCATAATCATAAGCCTGGCTCAATGCCTCGTAACTCACATTAAAATCCACCCATCGGATAAAGTCTGTGTCCTCGGATGATGTCTGTCCACTCTCCCCTGCTTCGCCGTTTTTTGTCTCCGCATTGACCACTGTATCCGAGTTCAGCCATTTTAAAATTCCAAACAGCATTAAAAAGGCCAACAGCATCAGCTCTGCCTGGACAACAACATGACCGCCCCTGCTTTTTTCTTCCATGTTCCACCTCCACATCGCCACAACTTCATCATAATGTATGCGTTAAGCAGAATAATGATGAATAACTTATTTTTTAAAGGTCTTCTCAAAAACGGTCAATCATGCCATACTTTAATTAACCAAAACGGTTAACGGAGGTGTTCCTATGAACGATAAATTTTTTTCTCTTCCTGAAGAAAAACAGCAGCGTATCATCAATGCCGGATACCATGTATTCAGCAGAAACAGTTATAAAAAAAGTCCGGTCGGTGAAATTGCTCAGGCCGCAGGTATCAGTAAATCTCTGCTTTTTCACTATTTTCACAATAAGAAAGAACTCTATTTCTTTTTATGGGATAAAGCCGCCGAAATGACTTTAAAAACCATAGAGGATTATTCCTGTTACGAACCGACGGATTTATTTGAAATGATGCGGCGGGGCATGTATGCCAAATTAGACATTATGAAAAAATTTCCCGACCTGACCCGGTTTACTTTAAAAGCTTTTTATGAAAAAGATCCAGAAATTTCCCTTGAAATTCAAAAAAGTTATACCGAAATCGTCCGAAACAGTGCCACTATTTTCATGCCGAAAATTAATCCGGAAGACTTTCGTCCCGGCCTCAATCTGGAAATGATTATTAAAACCATGTACTGGACCACAGAGGGCTATCTATGGAAAGCCTTACAGAAAGATACCTTAGATTTTGACCAGTTGGAAAAGGATTTCCTGGAAATTCTGGACTTATGGCAAATAGCCTACTGCCGCGAAAAGCCGGCGGAACCATCCGTCTCCCGCCACGAAAAGTCAGCAAAGCCATCGGACGACGGCCATAGCCATCCATAGAAAGGAGGCACAAAATGAAAATTATTCAAACACAGAATCTAACCAAATCCTACGGCCAAACCCGAGGAATCATTGATATGAATCTTTCCGTCGAATCAGGGGATATTTTCGGTTTTATCGGTCCTAACGGCGCAGGAAAAAGTACGACCATCCGCACTCTGCTCGGCCTGATCTCACTGACTTCCGGCAACGCACGGATTTTTGACAAGGACATCGTCAGTGACCACATAGACATTCTTTCTCATATCGGATATATGCCTTCCGAAGCCATGTTTTATCATGGAATGCGGGTAGATGAAGTTCTCCGCATGTCAGCTTCACTCCGCGGTAAAAAATGCCAGACCGAGACTAGCCGTCTGTGTGAGAGATTCGGACTGGATACAAAAAAGAAGGTAGAAGAGCTTTCCCTCGGAAACCGAAAAAAGGTATCCATTGTCTGTGCTTTTATGCATAAACCTGACTTATATATTCTGGATGAACCGACCAGCGGGCTGGACCCCCTGATGCAAAAGGCCTTTTTCGAATTAATCCATGAGAGAAACAAACAGGGAGCTACTATTTTTCTTTCTTCCCATGTTCTCGCAGAAATCCAACATCATTGTAAAAATGCCGCCATCATCCGTGAGGGCCGTCTGATCGCCTGTGATTCTGTGGAAAAGCTGACCAACACAAAAGCCCGACGCATCACACTTCACGGCGTTTCTTCACTGCCTCATCTGGAAAACATGAAAAACATCACCTGCACAAAAAACTCCGTCAGTTTCTTATATGACGGCAACATCAAAGTATTAATTTCCGAACTGAATAACCTTCCTATCACCGATATGACCGTCACCGAACCCGAACTTGAAGAGATATTCCTGCATTATTACACAAAGGAGGCTGATGCCCTATGACAATCTTTCTCCACGAAATTAAACAAAACCGTACAGCATTTTTAATCTGGACCCTCGCCATTGCCCTCATGCTTCTTATCTGCATGATTATGTTTCCGGAAATGAACACCGGCATGGGCGATATCACTGACATGTTTGCCAATATGGGCAGCTTCACCCAGGCCTTTGGAATGGACCGCTTAAACTTCGGTGATGTCATGGGGTTCTATGCCCTTGAATGCGGTAACATTCTGAGCATCGGCGGCGGATTTTTTGCAACTCTTCTCGGCATCAACGCCCTCGCCAAAGAAGAAAAAGAACGGACTGCAGAATTTCTTCTGACCCACCCGGTTCGTCGCCGGACGGTTGTCCTTCAAAAACTCCTGTCCATTCTTTTTGAGTTGCTCCTCATGAACTTGTTCGTCATGGCAGTCTCTGCCCTATCCTTTACTCTCATCGGTGAAGAATTGACCATCAAAGAATTTCTGCTGCTCCATGGTGCTTATACAGTTCTTCAAATCGAAATTGCCTGTATATGCTTCGGCATTTCCGCCTTTATCCGACGCAGCGGTGTCGGCGCCGGCCTTGGCCTTGCCGCCCTGCTTTATTTTTTAAATATTTTTAAAAATATCAGCAGCCAGGCCGAATTTCTAAAATATATCACGCCTTTTGCCTACGCTGAAGCGGCCGATATCATATCCGACAGCACCATCGACATGCACCTGCTCGCCCTTGGTCTTCTTTATGCCGCCATCGGTATCGGAGCAGCCTTTCTGAAATATATGAAAAAAGATATTGCAGCATAGTTTACAGGAATTATTATAAAAAATATCCTGTTCGAACATCCTGTACGGCAGATGCTTCATATGACGGTTACTCCCATATCTAAGCTGTAAATCCTCGTTCCCCACTTATGGGGAACGACAGCCGGAGCTCTAAACTACATGGCCCTAAGAATGAAAGATATACTTGAAAGCTATCATTCAGATTTTTATTTTTAGGAGGAATTAGAGAACTTGAATAAATTATCCAGAGATGGTAAAGCACCAGAAGAGTATGAAATGGAAAGAGAATATTTTTACAAAAATCTTGATTCTCTTGTCAAAGAGGGAAAATATATCCCTTTGTGGAAACAGAAACAGTAATGCCGCCGACATATTTGAAAGGTCGGCGGTATTTCTATTTAGGTATTGCATTTGTTCATACACATATTGACGTTTAAAAAGACCCGCAGGTATCTACCCACGGGTCGATTCATTAAAATCCTGTATTTTCATTTTCTGCTTATTTTCATACATATTGGCATCTGCCCGTCGGAACAATTGATTCGGTGTATCGCCTTCCACCTGCCATACGGCATATCCTGCGGCAATATTTAATGGAATTTTTCTTGCCTTGTTCTCTTCTTCAAATTGTTTCTGCATCCTATCCACAGCTGCGGCAATATCCTTTTCTGTAGTGTCTTCCAAAATGACCAGGAACTCATCCCCGCCCATCCGGAAACATGTTCCGCCTTCGCCAAAGAAACCTTTGACATGCTTTGCCATATCAATAATCAGATGATCGCCCTCCAGATGACCGTAACAATCATTAATCTGTTTCAGTCCATTAATATCCAATACAATATAGCCGGAGCCGGCGGACAAAGGCTTCGATACCTGTTCTCTTATAAATGCTGTCCGGTTCAGTAAGCCCGTCATTGTGTCCATATAGGCAAGCTTTTTATAGGCTGTAACGCTTACATCCTGCTCTATCTGTTCACACAGTCTTGCAATAGCTACATACAAAAGATTGAGAATAAACAAGCAAATTCCAATACAGTATAATATTGAATAGCCGGAAACCGAATTAATATAATAAACTACAAAAGCGGCCGCAATAAAAACACTCAGCAGAACAAAGCCCTGAAAAACTTCCTGTACTTCTCTGTCCTTCCTCTTTTTCAATCTTTTGTATCCCATATTCAAAACAATCCCCATTCCGGCCGCACAACCGACATGTACAGGTAATAACAGCCAAGAACCATAAATTACCGGAAATAGATAATTTAACAAATAAAGGATTGCCATTGTAAAAAAGAAACGTTGTAAAAATATCAGACTTTTCTTTTTCTCAAAGATTTCGGCAACAAATTCCAGCAGGTAGATTGGCATGAGCATAAAGGATGTAAAAGATACCAAAGAAATAACTGCAGTCTTATTTATGACAAATAACAATAAATTCGAATCTGTCACAACCCACACACCAGCCAAAAAAATGAAAATACTCAAACACAACATACTCCTGTTGGTCCCACCGGTCAGCTTTTTACCCATGTAATATTCAACGAACAGTATCACCATACCGACTATGAGTGTAAATACACCAAAAAACAACGCATACAAATTCTCACAAAGCAGTTTAAACAAAATCGCATCATTGCTGCCCAGATAAGCGTTATCTATAAGGTTCGCATTTCCTTTATCCTGCTTTTCCACCCGAAAAATCAACATTTTTCCTGCGGCATCCGCAGGAAGCTGAACCATATACTGTCCGCCGCCATTTGTGCCAAATTTATTAGAATAATTGCAGATAATCTCATTATCCAGATAAATACTGAACTCCGAAACATAGGTTTTTACGCTAAGTTTCAAGGAATCCTCCACATCCGACGGTATCTGATAATGGTATTCCAATATTTTATGGTCTTCTGTCCATTCTTTCTCCCACTTATCATTCAGCACAATGATATCGGAGGCGTTCATATTTGCCACAGATGACTGTATTAAAAATCCTTTTTCAAGCGCCAGAATTATCAAAATAATTAATAGGAACCAACGCCTTCGATACCACCATCTCAATATTTGCTCTTTCATGATTTATTTCCCCTGTCATATGCAAACGCCCGCAGGATACAATCCCTGCGGGCGTCGGCAGTTTATGGGTTATTTGCTTCGTTTTTTCTTTTTGCCGTAGGCTGTAACGCCAGCCAGACACATTCCTGATAAGAACATCATCACAAACCCGAAAGCGATATGGCCTTCATCGCCTGTCTTCGGACCATTGCCGCCGGTTTCCTTCACAGGAACCTTTTTCTGATTTATCACCACGATTTGATTATCAAAGAAGTCTGACATTATCAGTTTATAGCCGGAAGCATTTTCCGTAACAGATATCGTTCCGTCATCCAGCACTTTAAATTGCAGAGAAGCTGTCAGTTTCTCATAACCTTCCGGTGCCGCCGTCTCTGTCAGCACATAATTCTCGCCGCTGATGAGCACACCCTTCAATTCTATCTGTCCCTGACTGTCTGTTACAAGATTCAAGGTGCCTTTAACCGTCTTTCCCGATTCATCAACATACATACCTTTCAATGCGAATTCCGCACCTTCCAGGGCCGAACCATCCTCTGACTGCTTCTTAATCAACAGAGAGGTCTGATAATTATAGAAACTATTTCCGTCCGTGTTCAGCTCAATGACTTTACTGCTGTTACGGTCGATGACAAACGCCACGGTCTCCACG
>CATYEA010000115.1 GCA_958405355.1 uncultured Lachnospiraceae bacterium | reverse complement strand
GGCCATTGTTAACATTGGCGCAGAAGAGGAAAAGGGCAATCAGTTAGTCAAAGAGGCATATCCGCTTTTAAAAGAATGCCCGTCGATTCATTTTATCGGCAGTATTGAGGCCAGAGATATTCCGTCAGGAGATGCAGACGTTATTGTGTGTGAAGCTTTTGTCGGAAATGTCATTTTAAAACTGTATGAAGGCGTGGGCAACACACTGATTCATAAGATCAAGGCATCGATGATGACATCACTCAGGAGCAAGATCGGTGGTCTACTCGTCAAACCTGCTTTAAAAACAGTTGTCAAAGAATTTGACTCCAGCGAATATGGCGGTGCGCCTATGCTTGGACTTAAAGGGCTGGTCGTAAAGGCTCACGGAAGTTCAGGAGCACAGGAGATCAAGCATTCGATTATTCAATGTATATCCTTTAAAAAGCAGAATATCAATGTACGGATAGAGGAAATTTTAAATCAGTGATTTCCCAATCTCATACCCATTCGGGCATACCGCATGTCAGATGCTCCGCATGGGCGCGCTCCGCGCGACAAGGTATAAAAATATTATTTTTTGAAAGGACGTTAGATTATGGAATTAGAAAGATTGAAAGAGATTATTGCAGATATCGTGGGGCTTGATACCAGTGAGATCACAATGGATTCTTCTTTTGCCGAAGACCTGGGCTGCGATTCTCTGGACACAGTGGAAATTATTATGGCCATTGAAGATGAACTTGATATTAAGATTTCTGACGATGCGGCCGAAAACATTGTGACTGTTGGCGATGCCATGGAAGCGATTAAAAATATTTTGAATTAACCCGGGCATGAATAAAGTAGAAAAAACAGGGGTCTCCGATTGTCAAAAGGGACTCCTTTTTTAAATCATCGTTTTAGAAAGGAGAACAGGATGGATTTTGAAAAGATCAAAGCCTTTCAGGCAAAAATCTGTTATGAATATTCAGACAGGGATTTGCTGGAGACTGCATTGACACACAGTTCCTTTGCCAATGAACATCAGCTTAAAAAATTTCAGAACAACGAACGGCTGGAATTTTTAGGTGATGCGGTGCTGGAACTGGTATCCAGTGACCTTTTGTTTAAGAGTTATCCGGAAAAGCTTGAAGGTGCCTTGAGTAAGACCCGTGCAAGCCTTGTCTGTGAGCCAGCCCTGGCCTATTGTGCCAGACAATTGGAACTGGGAAGTTTTCTTCGGCTTGGCAAGGGTGAAGACATGACCGGAGGCCGTGAGAGAGACTCTATTCTTTCCGATGCCCTCGAGGCTGTCATTGGAAGCATTTATCTGGACGGAGGTCTGGAACCGGCTCGTCGGTTCATTATGAATTTTATTTTAAATGATATGGAAAATACCCGCCTTTTTCATGACTGTAAAACAATATTGCAGGAGAATATCCAGAGCTGGTCAAAAGAGACGCCTGTGTATGAGTTGATCGATGTCAGCGGCCCGGAACACAATCGTACATTTGTGATGCAGATTCGTCTGGGTGAACAGGTTCTTGGTGTTGGAAGCGGACGTACAAAACAGGCGGCCGGTCAGAATGCAGCCTATCAGTCTCTGTTGGCATTGAAAGCCCAGGGAATATTCACAGGCAAGGACGAAGATATATGTATTTAAAGAGCATTGAATTGCATGGGTTTAAATCCTTTGCAAATAAGACGGTATTAAAATTCAACAAGGGAATTACCGGCATTGTGGGACCTAACGGCAGCGGAAAGAGTAATGTGGCCGATGCGGTACGCTGGGTGCTTGGAGAACAGAGCGCCAAACAGCTTCGCGGAAGCAAGATGGAGGACGTTATTTTTTCTGGTACCGAAAACAGAAAACCTTTAGGTTTTGCTTATGTTGCCATTACCATTGATAATGGTGACCACAAACTTCCTATTGATTATGATGAATTGACCGTAGCCCGACGGGTGTATCGTTCCGGAGAAAGTGAATATCTGATCAACGGCCATACAAGCCGGCTGAGGGATGTTCAGGAATTATTCTTTGATACGGGTATTGGAAAAGAAGGCTATTCGATCATCGGTCAGGGACAGATTGATAAGATTTTGAGTGGAAAGCCGGAAGACCGGAGAGAGCTTTTTGATGAGGCTGTCGGCATTGTCAAATATAAAAAGCGCAAGGCCATGGCGGAAAAGAATCTGAATATTGAAAAGCAGAATCTTTACCGCGTGACGGACATTTTGGCGGAGCTGGAAAAGCAGATCGGCCCCCTGTCACGCCAGTCAGAAAAGGCAAAAGAGTATTTAAAACTGAGGGACGCATTGAAAGCTTTGGACGTCCGCATGTATCTTTCAGAGTATGAACGGCTGAAAAAAGCCGCTCTGGAATATACGGAAAAATCCAAAGTTGCCGGAGAAGACATGGCCGAAACTCAGGAAAGATTGGAAAAGGCCCGTTTAGAGTATTCTCAGATTGAAAGAGAACTTGAAACCTGTAATACGGAAATCGATGCCTTAAAAAACCGTATTTCAGAAATACAGCTCGACCGGGAGAAGGCGGAAAGTGAAATCCGTCTTTTAAAAGAACAGGTAAGAAGCGAAGAAGCCGCTGAAGGGCATTACGAGGAACGGCGTGTCCAGATCAGTGGAAGCATAAGCAGCAAAAAGCAGGAAGCCGGACAGTGGGAAGAGGAACTGCAAAAACTGGCCGAAAAGATTGCATCCCTTGAAGACACGAAAAAGGAAGCGGAGAACCGGCTGGATTCCATGAATGGAAATATCGAAAAATTGCGTCAGTCTATTGAAGAAAAAAATGGTGACGTTATCGAAGCCTTAAATCGGATTGGCGGTGTGAAAGCTAAACTGCAGCGTTATGACGCAATGCTGGAACAGATTCAGATTCGAAAATCCGAACTGAATCAGCGGCTGCTGACCATCCAAAGTGAAGCGGCCAGCCGGGAAGAGACTTTGGAAAAATATACTGCAGAACAGGAAGCACTGACTGAACGTCGGGATATTCTGCAAAAGAAGCTGACGGCTTTTCAGGAAAAGGGACAAGTCATTCAGAAACGTATTGATGACTGTCATGAAAGTCTGAATGCAAAGGAACAGGAATACCACCGTTTAAGTTCCAGGTATCAAACGCTCCAGGGAATTACGGAGCGTTATGAAGGCTATGGAAACAGTATCCGGCGGATTATGGAACAAAAAAAACAGACGCCGGGAATTATCGGGGTTGTGGCAGATATCATCAAGGTAGATAAGACCTATGAGACTGCGGTGGAGACCGCCCTTGGCGGAAGTATCCAGAATGTGGTCACAAAAGATGAGAAGACTGCCAAACTCATGATTGAGTATTTAAAACGAAATCGGTTCGGACGGGCCACATTTTTGCCATTGACCAGTATTGTGGCACGAACGCTGCCGGAACGGGACCGGATATTAAAAGAAAAGGGTGTCATCGGTATTGCCAGCGAATTGGTTTCCCATGGACCGGAATTTGACGTCCTGGCTGATTATCTGCTGGGACGTGTTGTCGTCGCAGACAATATGGACAATGCCCTGAGACTGGCTAGAAAATATCATTATTCACTGAGAATCGTCACTTTGGAAGGGGAATCCCTGAGCCCCGGCGGTTCTATTTCCGGTGGTACATTTAAAAATACAAGTAATCTTCTTGGACGGCACCGTGAAATGGAAGAAATGGGACTTCAAATGGAAAATCTCAAAAATGAGCTGGCTGTTTTAAATCGACAGACAGACGATGCCCACGATGAAAAACGTGAAAATAAACGGCAGATTGCAGGTGTTCAGGAGGATTTACAGGAAATCGGTTTGAAATCCAATACCCTGTATGTTCACGTAAACCAGTTGAAATCTTCAGCGGCTTCCCAGACGACGGCCTATGAAGAGCTTTCCGGAGAAGCTGAAGAGCTGAAATGTCAGACATCGGAAATTGACGACTTCAAGAGTACACTGCTGAAGGAACAGGCCGATTATGAGCTGATGAAAGCAGAAGCGGAAGGTTCCATTGAAGCCCTAAATGAAAAACTGGAGCAGGAAGTCCATATACAGCAGGAATTTTCCGGAAAAACTTCCGAACTTGGTATTGATTTTTCAGGTTACATACAAAAGCAGAATTTCCTTAAAGAAAACAGAAAAAGGGTTCTGGAAGAAATTGAAACACTTGAAGAGGAATATAAAGAACTGAGTCAGAAGCTGGATGAATGTCAGACTGTGATTCAAGAGAAGAACGAAAAAATTCATGAGATGGAAGCACAGGCTGAAAATAAAGTTTCCGGAGATGCTTCGCTGGATCAGGAACTGGAAAAGCTTTTAAAAAGCAGAGAAGATATGATGGCGGTTCAAAAGAAGTTTTTTGAGAATCGTGAAAGCCTCTCCGACCGATGCAGCCTTCTTGATAAAGAAATATTCCGTCTGGAACATCTGATCTCAAAATGTGAAGAAGACCGGAGCAAGCTGAGTAATTACATGTGGGAAGAATATGAATTAACCTTTAAAACAGCTTTAGAATTACAGACAGCTTATGGTGAAGAGCTTTCCATGGAAGATATCCGGCGTCGGATCAGTGAACTGAAGAAGTCCATTAAAGGACTGGGAAATATTAACCTGAATGCCATTGAAGAATATAAGGATGTGTCAGAACGATATACGATCTTAAAGACCCAGCATGATGATCTGGTAGAAGCCGAAGGAAAGCTGAACGGGATCATTCAGGATCTGGACCAGGCGATGCGGGAACAGTTCCGCGAAAACTTTGTAAAAATTCAGGAGAATTTCGGACGGGTATTCGCCGAGCTTTTCGGCGGCGGTAAAGGAACGCTGGAACTGATGGAAGATGCCGATATTCTGGAAGCGGGCATTCGTATTATTGCCCAGCCTCCGGGAAAAAAGCTTCAGAATATGATGCAGCTTTCCGGTGGAGAAAAGGCTCTGACAGCCATTGCCCTGCTTTTTGCAATTCAGAGATTAAAACCATCGCCATTCTGTCTGCTGGATGAGATTGAGGCGGCTTTGGATGATGCGAATGTTAAACGTTATGCCAGATATTTGAATAATCTGACCGAGGATACCCAGTTTATTATCATTACCCATCGGCGCGGTACGATGAATGCGGCCGATGTCCTCTATGGTGTGACCATGCAGGAAAAAGGTGTGTCCGCACTGGTATCTGTAAATTTAATAGAAACCGAACTGACGAAATAGGAGGGAAAACATGTCGGAAGAGAAAAAGGGGTTTTTCAGCCGTCTGGTTGAAGGACTCACAAAAACCCGAAACAATATTGCTTCGGTATTTGACGATATTTTCAGTGGATTTTCTTCCATTGACGATGACTTTTATGAGGAATTGGAAGAAGTTCTTGTCATGGCGGATATCGGTATCCACACGACAGAGAAAATTATCGAGGATTTAAAAGTCAAGGTCAAAGAAAATCATCTAAAGGAACCTTCGGAATGCCGTGACTATTTGATTCGTTCCATTAAAGATCAGATGGCTGTGGCCGAAGATGCCTACGATTTTGAAAATAAGAAGACGGTTATGCTCATTATCGGTGTCAATGGTGTTGGTAAGACCACATCTGTGGGCAAATTGGCCGGACAATATAAAAATGCCGGCAAAAAAGTATTGCTGGCTGCCGCAGATACCTTCCGGGCCGGAGCCATTGAACAGTTGACCGAATGGTCCCATCGGGCCGGCGTGGATATTATTGCCGGACAGGAAGGCTCAGACCCGGCATCAGTTGTCTTTGATGCGGTGGCTGCTGCGAAAGCCCGGAATACGGATATACTGATCTGTGACACTGCAGGACGTCTTCATAATAAGAAGAATCTGATGGAAGAACTTAAGAAAATCAACCGGATCATTGATCGGGAATATCCGGATGCTTACCGTGAGACAATGATCGTTCTGGATGGAACGACTGGACAAAATGCCCTGGTACAGGCCAAACAGTTCAAGGAAGCAGCGGAAATTACCGGAATTATCTTAACAAAGCTGGACGGCACGGCCAAGGGCGGCATCGCCATTGCCATCCAGGCAGAACTGGGCGTTCCGGTGAAATACATCGGTATTGGTGAAAAGATTGAAGACTTGCAGAAATTTGACAGCGATTCATTTGTGGATGCGCTGTTCCAATCATAAGAAGAGGGGAAGAACATCATGTTGACATTAGAGAAATTTGAAGAAGCTTCAGAACGACTGAATCGGGTATTACTCGAAACAAAACTGGTATATAGCGATTATTTTTCAGAACAGACCGGAGCTAAGGTGTATTTTAAACCGGAAAATATGCAGAGAACCGGTGCGTACAAGTTAAGAGGTGCG
>CATYEA010000114.1 GCA_958405355.1 uncultured Lachnospiraceae bacterium | reverse complement strand
GGTGCCCATATCGAAGTTCTTCTTTTAAAACGAAAAAGTGATTCGGTTTGGGAAACCCTGGTGAAGCCGGGCAAAAAGGCCCGTCCGGGGGCACGGATTTCCTTTGGAGACGGTCTGCTCGTGGGTGAAGTCATGGAAGTGGTGGACGAAGGAAATCGTTTGATTCGTTTCGAGTACGATGGGATTTTTGAGGAAATTCTCGATAAGCTTGGAGAAATGCCTCAGGATAAGAATCGTTATCAGACCGTTTATGCAAAGCATGAAGGCAGCGCGGCAGCGCCGACGGCCGGCCTTCATTTCACCGAAGAGCTTCTGGAGTCTATTCAGAAAAAGGGCGTTCGAATTGCACGGGTAACACTTCATGTGGGACTGGGAACCTTTCGTCCGGTGAAGGTAGAGGATGTCACTGACCATCATATGCATTCGGAGTTTTATATGATCAGTCAGGAAGCGGCGGATATTATCAATGATACGAAGCGCCGGGGCGGACGGGTCGTTTCTGTTGGAACGACAAGTACGCGGACTTTGGAGTCTGTAGCTGATGAACAGGGCTTTGTCCGGGAGACCAGCGGCTGGACGGAAATTTTTATTTATCCGGGTTATCAGTTTAAATGTATTGATGCCCTGATTACCAATTTCCATCTGCCGGAATCTACATTGCTTATGCTTGTATCAGCACTGGCAGGAAAAGAGCATATTTTAAATGCCTATGAAACCGCCGTGAAAGAACGTTACCGTTTCTTCAGTTTTGGTGATGCCATGTTTATAGAATAAAAATTAAGTGGATGATTTCTGTGTTTTATGAACACGGAAGGCATCCACTTTTTTTGCATATCATTCGGGCATAACGGACAGAAGCTGTTAAAAATGGGCGGAGATGGAAAACATGTCCGTCCGTTTCCGGCGAAAATTTCTCGGCGTATCTCCGGTGACAGATTTAAAAGAAGCGGAAAAATGAGCATTACTGGAAAAACCGAGGGCACTGGCAATGGTGGTGATGGATTCATTCGAGTAGAGAAGGAGCATCTTTGCCTCGTCGATTTTCCGGTTTCGTATATACTGATAGAGGGTCATACCTGTTTCTTCGCGAAAGATGGTGGTCAGGTACTGAGGCGTTACAGATACGGCGGCGGCCACTTCATCTAGTGTAATTGGGGAATAAAGCTTTTGGTCGATATATTGAAGACTGCGTTCAACACGGTATGAGTAGGTGACCAGTCTTTTTTTCTGCGCTAATTCAAAAAAAGCGCCGGTCAGCTCTTCAAGAAATTTAAGGGCGTCATCGGGGTTTGCAATCTTATTAATCTGATTAATATAGTAGTCTGAGACGTTATAAACCAGTTCTTTATCCACATTGTATCCAAGTAAATATTCGCAAAAATAGAAGCAGTCGTTGACCAGGGTGTAACGCAGGTTCATCAGGTCGTTGTCATTTAAGAAACCCTGCTCGCCGTTCAGTTCTCTGAAATATTGGGCGACCTGTTCTTTTGCGCCGCCCTCACTATGAAAAACCTTGTGAAAGAGGCCCATAATGTTTTCACGGGTTGGATGCTGAAAACCGCTGATTCGATTATTCATGATGAATTGTAAGCAGTCTTTGTTCATTTTATCATCTCCGTCCTATAGATGTTCCATCTGATTATATTAAAAATTATATAATAATATTAAAAATTTGTAAATATTGATGAATTCATATTGTAAAATTAAGTTATATTGGATGAAAAGGGAGGGTTTAAAGTGACAAATGAAGAATTATTGAGGCAGGTGGATTTTGATAAACCGGATTTTTCCGCGCGTTCATCGGAAGTTTTTAATCTTGGGGAAGGAAAAGTACTGAAGCTTTATTTTACGGAAACAGAGGACGCCAGTATCGACAGGGAAATCCTGAATACAAAGGTGGCCTTTGAAAGCGGCTGCACGCCGATGGCCTGCTATGGGGATGTGAAAATCCAGGGAAGAAGGGGCCTGATATTAAAGAAGCTTGAAGGCTGTTCCATGACAAATATGCCGGCAAAAAATCCGGCGATTTTATTCACAGCGGGAAAAATCCTGGCGACGCTTCATGCGAATGTTCATGAAAAGGAAGCGCCTCAGTTAAAGGATGTGCGGCTGGAAACTATTGAAGTTCTTGAAAGGGAAGCCGTTTTTGAATTTTTGACAAAAGCGGAGAAGGAAAAAATAAAAGCATATATTTTGTCCCTTCCGGAAGCGAATAATATTCTTCACATGGATTTCCATACAGATAATATTTTATGCGACGGGGACAATTATCAGGTCATCGACTGGATGACGGCACTGAGAGGAAATCCTTTGGCAGAGGTTGCCATGATGAATTTTCTCCATCACGAAGCCGAGCTGTTTCCGGGCAGTTCAAAGATAAAGATTGCCTTTATGCAGATGGTTCGGGGAAGTATCTATAACAGCTTTATTAAAAATTATGAGAAGATGACCGGACGCACGGAAGCGGAAAGCCATAAGTGGGATATTATTGCCTGGATTCTGCGGCTTGGAAACTGGAATATCGACTATGAACGGGAGAATCTGCAGGGGAAAATTAGCGCTTTTGTAAAGGGGGTTTAGACTTCGTGAGCAGCTTTAAAAGTAAAGTAAAAAAAATCAAAGCGCTTTCGCCGGATATTGAGGTCACTGAGGAAAGAGGCTGTATTGTCCTTCGGGGTGAAGTGGACAATTGGGAAACTGTGGTTAAAGCCGGACGGCTGGCGGTGGACCGTAAAAAATATTACGGTGTCATCAATGATATCCGGCTGAAAGGATATCAGCCAAAGGAAAAGCTTCCGAGTGAAAAGGACAAGCTTTATGATGGGGCCCGGCCGGATGTGCTGATTATCGGCGGGGGTTTAACCGGCTGCGCCGCCGCAAGGGAGTTATCCCGTTATCGTCTGGACATTATGCTTGTGGAGAAAGGGGCGGACGTGGCCGCCGGCCAGTCTTCAAGAAACGGAGGCGCGGTGCATGTGGGAATCAATTATTCCCCGTCGTCTCAGAAAAATTATTTTAATTACCGGGGAAATATCATGTACTCCAGATTGGCGAAGGAGCTGGATTTTCCCTTTGAGCGCACCGGACATTTAATGCTCATTGGGGCAAAATGGGAAAAAATTTTACCGAAGCTTTTGGTGATGAACTCAAAACGGCTTCATATTCCAGGGGTGCGATATTTAAACAGAGAACAATTGTTAAAAATCGAACCTTATGCGCCGTCATGGGCTTACGGCGCTTTGTATATGCCGACGGGTGGTTTTACATCACCTTATAAAGTCAATGTTGCACTGGCAGAAAACGCTGTGACCAATGGTGCGAAAATCTGTCTGAATACGGCTGTTCTTGATATTGAGACAAAAGATGGAAAAATCTATTCTGTGAAAACGAACCGGGGGACGATTTATCCGAAGCTTGTCATCAATGCAGCGGGGGTATATGCGGATGTCATTGCGGAGATGGCGGGAGACCGGACGTTTACCATTCATCCGAGAAAGGGAACGGACATTATTTTAGATAAAAAAGTGGGAAAATACATTCGCACTACAGAGGTAAAATCACCGATTACTGTTCTGGGCGATGGCAAAAAGCTTGGAGCGGCAGAACGGATAAAGATGATTAAATTTGCTTTGTCCCACGAAAATACAAGTAAAGGAATCGCTGTTATCCATACGGTGGATAAAAATATGATTGTAGGCCCGGATGTTCAGGAAATCCCGGATAGGGAAGACGTGACAACGGATAGAGAAACAACGGATCGGATTCTGAGAGAACAGATGCAGGTGGCGGAAAAGATAAAGCCGTCGGATGTGATTGCTTATTTTGCCGGAGTGCGTGCTCCGACATATGAAGAGGATTTTCAGGTTCGGAAGGGAATTTTCTGCAAAAATATTCTGGAGGCAGCAGGAATCCAGTCGCCTGGGGCAACAGCCGCACCGGCCATCGGCGTAAAGCTGGCCCGCTGGGCAGTGGATTATTTGAAGGAAACCGGGCCGGTGGAAAGAAACCGGGCCTTTAACCCAAGAAGGAAAGGGACGCCTCATCTTGCCTCACTTTCAGAAAAGGAGAGAGACGCTTTAATCAAGAAAAATCCGGATTATGGAGAAATCGTATGCCGATGCGAGGAAATTTCAAAGGGCGAGATACTGGATGTTCTTCGTTCTCCGCTGCCGGTCTATACGCTGGATGCAGTGAAACGGCGCTGCAGGCCTGGTATGGGAAGATGCCAGGGTGGATTCTGTTCACCCCTTGTCGTACAGATTCTGGCAAAGGAGTGCGGATGTTCTGTGGAAGATATTAAGAAGAATACAAAGGAAAGTAGGATTCTTTTCAGAAGAACAAAGGAGGCCGGAAAATGAGATATGATGTGACGGTAATCGGCGGCGGACCGGCCGGACTGGCGGCGGCGCTGGCGGCAGACAAAGAAGGGGCAAAAGTGCTGCTGATTGAGAGAGAGAGGAAGCTTGGCGGCATTTTGAAGCAATGTATCCATGACGGCTTTGGATTGATGACCTTTGGGGAAAAATTGAGCGGACCGGAATACAGCGAGCGTTTTATCGATAAAGTGCTTGTCTCAGGTATAGAGAAAAAGCTTCTCACTTTTGTGACCAAAATTAAAAAAGTGAAAAATGAATTTGTCATTTATTATGTGAATCGGGAAGGTGCGGGACATATAAGGACGAAGGCCCTTGTTCTTGCCACCGGATGTAGGGAGCGGACGGCGAAACAGGTGTTTATTCACGGGACAAGGCCATCCGGCATCTATACGGCGGGGACGGCCCAGTATTATGTGAATCTGATGGGAGAAATGCCGGTGAAGCGGTGTGTGATTCTTGGTTCAGGGGATATCGGTTTGATCATGGCCCGGCGTCTGACCCTTGAAGGTGCCGAAGTATTAGGCGTTTATGAGGCGAAACCGACGCCTTCCGGGCTGACACGAAATATCCACCAATGTCTGCGAGATTTTGATATTCCTCTTTATCTGTCCCATACGGTGACCCGGGTGTTTGGTGACGACAGACTGACCGGGGTAGAAGTTATGAAAGTAGATGAAAATATGGAGCCGATACCGGGAACCGAAGAAAGGATTGAGTGTGACGGACTGATTTTGTCGGTAGGGCTGATTCCTGAAAATGAGCTGGCGGAAAGTCTGGATGTGCCAATCGATGAAAGAACCAGAGGACCGGTATGTGACCAGGAATATATGTCGGAGGCTGAAGGGATTTTTTGTGCCGGAAATGCTCTGCATGTGAATGACCTTGTAGATTATGTCACAGAAAATGCATGGGTGGCCGGAAAAAACAGCGCCCACTATGAAAAGAAAGAGCGGATTCTTATTCCTGTATTACCCGGCGAAGGGACGTCCTATGTAGTGCCGGAACGGCTGAATCTTTCTGCGCCGCTTAATAATGTGACCATGTATTTTCGGTCGGCCCGGGAAATGCGAAACGCAAAATTGAAAATTAAAATTGACGGAAAAACGGTATTTGAGAAAAAATACCAGGTGGTGCGCCCACCGGAGATGGAACGGCTTCAGATAGATTTTTCCGGGTTTTCAATCCGTAAAAATCAGACGGTAAAGATTATTTTGGAGGAGGCCTAAAAAATGAAGGAATTTGTATGTATCGTATGTCCGAATGGGTGTCAGCTCCAAGTGGATGATGAGGGAAATGTCGCCGGTGCAAAATGTGAAAGAGGCGTCCGATTTGCCACAGAGGAAATGACCTGTCCGAAACGGACAGTGTGCAGTACGGTGGCTACGATTTTTGAAGATTTTCCGGTCCTTCCGGTACGGACATCCCAGGAAATTCCAAAGGAAAAGATTGGAGAACTCATGGAGATGTTAAATGGAATCTGTGTAAAGCAGCGTCTGGAAAGAGGGGAAGTACTGGTTAAGCATCTTTTCGGGACAGAAGCGGATTTGATCAGCACTTCGGATATGACCTATGCTTATTTTGACGGCGGGGAGGCGATCAAAGATGACAGTGGACGTGGATAAAGCGAAAAGAGCAGTCATACAGGCGGGAAGGAAATTGGTCGAAAAGGGGCTTGCGGCCCGGACCTGGGGAAATATCAGCATGAGAATTTCGGACACACAATTTGTTATCACACCCAGCGGACTTCCCTATGATACGCTGACAGAGGATAAAATTGTGACGGTAAATATCCGCGACGTGTCTTATGAAGGACATGTCAAACCCTCCAGTGAGGCCGGAATTCATGCAGACGTTTATAAGCTGCGACCTTCCGTCGGAGCTGTCATCCATACACATCAAAAAGCGGCTTCCGCAATTGGTGTATGTCCGGAAGGGCTGTTGATAGAATCTGAAAAAGAAAGGGTCTTGTTAGGGGACATGGTGCCCTGTACA
>CATYEA010000113.1 GCA_958405355.1 uncultured Lachnospiraceae bacterium | reverse complement strand
GTGATTTTGGTACAGCGCTTGAAAAGGTTATTCACGATTATGCACCGGACCGGGTTATCATTGAACCATCGGGCGTGGGTAAATTATCGGATGTTATCCGTGCGGTGGAAGGCGTCGGAGAAAAAGTGGATATTACATTGAACAGTTATACAGCAGTCGTCGATGGACAGAAGTGTAAAATGTATATGAAGAACTTCGGCGAGTTCTTTAATAATCAAATTGAACATGCGAAAACTATTGTACTGAGCCGTACTCAGAAAATGTCTGAAGATAAATTGGCAAAGTGTCTTGAAATGATTAAAGAACATAATCCAAAGGCAACAATCGTCACCACAGCATGGGATGACATTGATGGTATGAAGATTCTGGATGCCATGGAAAGGGAAAATGATTTTGTTCTGAAACTGCTCGAAGAAGAACACGAACATCATCATGAGCATGAGCATCACCATCATGACCACGATCATGAGCACGAACATCACCACCATGACCACGATCATGAGCACGAGTATCACCACCATGACCACGATCATGAGCACGAACATCACCATCATGACCATGATCACGACCATGAGCATCATCATGATCATGGCCCGGACTGCACCTGTGGCTGCCACGATCACGATCATGAACATGGACATCACCATGCGGATGATGTATTTACAAGCTGGGGTCAGGAGACTGCAAAGAAATTTGACCGTGATCAGATGCAGATGACTTTGGATGTTCTGGCTCATTCGGAAGATTATGGTATGATCTTAAGAGCAAAGGGTATGGTCCCGGATACAAAAGGCGGCTGGATTTATTTTGACCTTGTTCCGGGTGAATTTGAACTGCGTGACGGCGAGCCGGATGTTACAGGACGTCTTTGTGTCATTGGTTCCGAATTGAAGGAAGACAAGCTGGCAGAATTATTCGGTCTGAATTAGAACGGAGGAAAGATAAATGCAGGTTCCTGTTTATTTAATTACCGGATTTCTTGAGAGCGGCAAAACAACCTTTATTGAACAGGTTATTTTGGAAGGGAATTTTGTTGAAGATGAAAAAACGCTGCTGATTCTCACAGAGGAAGGTGAAGCGGAGATTGAGCCGGAGCTTTTAGAGCAGTACAATGTGGATGTGGTGACCGTAGAGGATAAAGCAGATTTTACCCTGGATTTTCTTAAAAAATGCCGTCGGGAGCATCGTCCGCAGCAGGTTATTATCGAATATAACGGTATGTGGCCGGTCAGTGAGTTTATCCAAATGCAGCTTCCTTATCGTTGGGAGCTTTTTCAGGTAGTTACAACAGTGGATGCTTCCACTTTCCAATTATATATGAATAATATGCGTTCTCTGATGGCTGACATTCTGACCTGCACTCAGATGGCCATTTTTAACCGCTGTAATGAGGAAACAACGGATATTTCCTATTTGATCCGTAATGTAAAAGTTCTTAACAGCAGAGCAGAGTTGATTTTCGAAGCAGAAAACGGAGATATTCTTGACCCGGGCGAAGACATTTTGCCTTATGATGTGAATCAGGATATCATTGAGATTGATGACGATAATTATGGCATCTGGTATCTGGATGCTCTCGACCATGGCGAACGTTATGAGGGCAAGCAGGTAATTATTAAAGGTATGGTATTCCATTCAAAGAATTTTGACGAAGGCTATTTTGTTCCTGGTCGAATGGCGATGACTTGCTGTGCAGATGATGTTACATTCCTTGGCTTCTTATGCAAGAGTAAATTTGCATCCCGCTTAAAAAATAAGCAATGGGTTCGTGTAACGGCGGAAGTCCGCCTGGAACATCGGAATGAATATCACGGTATTGGTCCGGTACTTTATGCACGGCGGATTGAAAAGGCAATCAAGCCGGAAGAAGATATGGTTTATTTTAATTAAATATATACCTTATCGTGCGAAGCACGCCTGCCCGGAGGGCATGTATTACGGTATGCCCGAATGGGTACGCAAAAAGACAGGTGGTCCCGTCCAATGGTTATGAACCGGTTGGATGGGACTTTTTGTTGTTCCGCAGGAAGTTATTGACAGCTAATTATAATCGGGGTAATATGTATGAAGTAAATGAGAATATATTATCAATTAATAAGCGGAGGACTCGAATATGACTTTATCGGAAGGTATTCCGGGAACGGAATATATTGTTGAATCAACCAGGCTCAACGAAAAGGTTGGTCGCAGGCTGGAAGCACTGGGCTTGATTCATGGTACGAAGGTAGAAGTTTTAAATAGAAAGAAAAATGGAACAATGATTTTTAAAGCCAGAGGCACTCGAATGGCGATTGGAAAGGAAATCTCCATGGGAATTTATGTGAAGGAGGGAACATTATGAATGGACAGGTAATTAATGTTGCTTTTGCAGGAAATCCAAACTGTGGTAAAACAACGCTTTTCAATGCCTATACCGGTGCCCGTCTGAAGGTGGCCAACTGGCCGGGGGTTACTGTGGAAAAGAAAGAGGGCGCCTTTAAATTTCATGAGTATCAGTATAAGCTGGTAGACCTTCCGGGAATATACAGTCTGACCTGTTATTCGACAGAAGAAATTTTATCCCGTCAATATCTCCTCGGAGATGAAGTGGATGTGGTGGTGGATGTGGCCGATGCATCAAATCTGGAGCGAAATCTCTATTTAACTTTACAGTTAATAGAACTGGGAAAACCGGTAGTTCTGGCTTTGAATATGATGGATATTGTTGAGGAACGGGGCATGGAGCTGGATATCCATCGTTTGCCGGAAATGCTTGGTATTCCGGTCGTTCCTGTTTCAGCGAGAAAGCGAACAGGTCTGGAAGTGCTTATGCACGCCGTGGCTCATCATCAGGGAAAGGGCAATAGTGTACCTGTGGAACACCATCATGATTTAGTATGTCAGAGTGTTCACCGCCATAATCATCATAAAGAATTTGCCATGGTTTATTCGGATGACATTGAAGATAAGATTGATGACCTGGAAGAACGTTTGCTGGCCAATTTCCCGGATATTGTCAATCCGAGATGGCACGCCATTAAAATGCTTGAAAAAGATCCGGAGGTCATGAAAAATTATCCGATCCGTACGGATGATATTATTGATAGAAGCTATGAGCATGAGATTATCAATCAGAAATATGACTTTATTGAAGAAGTTATTGATGAGGTTTTGATGAATAAGGCTCAGAAAGAGGCACGGACAGAAAAGATTGACCAGTGGATGACCCATCCGGTCTGGGGAATGCCGATTTTTTTCGGTATTATGGCTTTGGTTTTCCTTCTGACCTTTGCTGTGGGCGATTGGATTGCCGGAGGATTTGAAATTTTTATCGCCGGAGTGGCCAATGGGATTCAATATGGCATGGAAATGCTGCATTTGAGTCCAACGCTGATATCTCTCGTCTGTGATGGCATTATTGCAGGTGTAGGCGGTATTTTAACCTTTTTGCCAAATATCTTTATGCTGTTTTTGGCATTGGCCTTTCTGGAGGACAGCGGTTATATGTCCCGGGTTGCTTATGTCATGGACGGGCTGATGGGAAAGATGGGACTGTCCGGCCGGGCATTTATTCCGATGCTTCTTGGATTTGGATGTACGGTGCCGGCCATCATGAGTGCGCGAACTCTGGAGGATACGAGGGACAGGCTTCGAACGATCATGGTGACACCGTTCATGTCCTGCAGCGCCAGACTCCCGATTTATGTTTTGTTTTCAAAAATGTTTTTTGGTAAATTTGCGATGATCGCGGCGTTCTCCATGTATGTACTTGGACTTGTCGTGGCTATCATTGTGGCATTAATTTACAGCAAAGTTGTGTGCCGGAATGAAGAGAAAAATTGTCTTTTGATCGAACTTCCGGAATATAAATCCCCAAATGCCCGGACAATTATTATTTATGTTTGGGAGAAGATCAAGGATTATCTGACCAAGGCCGGAACGACGATTTTTGTCGGTTCAGTGCTTTTATGGCTCATTATGAATTTTGGAGCAGCAGGAATGGTGACGGATATTTCAGACAGTTTTGCAGCTTCTATTGGACGGTTCCTTGTGCCGGTGCTGGCTCCGGCCGGGCTGGGGATGTGGCAGATCGGGGTTGCACTGATTTCCGGTGTGGCAGCCAAAGAGCTGGTTGTTTCAAGCTGCAGCGTTTTGTTTGGAATGAATATCAATTCGGATATCGGAGTTGAAAATTTTCACTATGTTCTGGAAGGCATGGGCTTCGGAAGGGTAAATGCTTATGCCCTGATGGTTTTCTGTCTGCTTTACATACCGTGTATGGCTGCAATTGCAACCATTCGCAAAGAAACAAATTCCTGGCGATGGACGATAGGTATGATGTTGATGCAGCTTATTGTTGCCTGGGGAATGGCTGTTATCGTATTCCAGATTGGGAGTATGTTGATCGGAGGATGATACGTAAATGATATGGTCTGTTATTATTGGAATTTTGTTGGTGCTTTATATCCTGTGGGTCATTCGGCGAAAGGTTCGTCAATTCCGTGAAGGAAAATTTTGTGATTGTAATGACTGTGGCGGCGGCTGTGACTGCGGCTGTGGGTGCAGCTCAAAAGAAGAACATAGGCTGTAAGCTGGAATATGCCGTTGAAGAATACACTGTATCAAGGTATAATATAATGGATACGGAAAAGATACAGCCGGGAGGAAGAAAAATGATTATAAATAATCGCATGATACCGATATTAGATCCAAAAAGTTTTCTTAAAATCTGTTAATATTATGTAGATTTTAGGAGAATAAAAATGAATAATCCGATTAAAAGTTTATCAAAGAAAGACTGGATCATATGGATAGGTTCGCTTATTATTGTTGCTGTTTCTAATATAGTATCAAGCGATATGGATATGCTGACACTCATGGCGGCATTGGTTGGAGTGACTTCTTTGATTTTTGCGGCCAAAGGAAATGTTTGGGCACAAATTTTGATGATTGTGTTTAGCATTCTCTATGGTATTATATCCTGGCGTTTTCAATATTGGGGAGAAATGATCACCTATTTAGGAATGACGATGCCTATGGCGGTATGGTCAACGATTACATGGCTTAAAAATCCCTCTGAGGGAAATAAAAATACGGTAGCTATCCAGAGACTGAATTTGAAGCATGTTGTTGCCCTTGCCTTTTTTAGCACTATAGTTACCGGTGGATTTTATTTTATGTTGCAGGCATTGGATACGCCGAATATTGTATTCAGT
The DNA here is from genome assembly GCA_958405355.1 of uncultured Lachnospiraceae bacterium. Classification (GTDB taxonomy): domain Bacteria; phylum Bacillota; class Clostridia; order Lachnospirales; family Lachnospiraceae; genus Frisingicoccus. The sequence continues at coordinate 1,199 of CATYEA010000113.1, read as the reverse complement.
ACAATTTCTATAACAACAAGTTTTCTTGCCGCCTCCCTTGCCATGCTGCGTACGCCTTATTATGCATTGGGCTATGCTTCGAATGATATTGTTTTAATTGTGCTTTGGATTTTAGCTTCCATGAAAAATCCTGTGTACATTCCGGTAGTCGTCAATTTTATTATTTTCTTTTTTAATGATCTATATGGATTTATCAGTTGGAGAAGCAGGGAAATCTTCAACGGAGGCTTTTCATGCGACAGTAGAATAAAGTAAAATACGGTTTTGACGAGTAAGAGAGGGAATTTGGTTTTTGCTGAGTCCCCTCTCTTTTGAATGAAGAAAAAAATGTTCAGGGAATTTGTGTGCAGACCTTTCTGTGAGCAGTCGATATAGGCAGTTCGGCCATCTCGGATTTCGTATAAAGCTGGCTGGAAAGCGCTTCAGCGGCATTTTCCGGACTGTCCATAATCTCACCAAGATAGACATTCATATGCCAGATCCGGTGGGAAAATACATGTTTGATTTCTTTACAATATTCATAAAGCCGGACAGATAACCCGTAATTGTCATAAAATGTTTCTTCGAAACTGACGGGTGACTCCACTTCATACTGGACAAAGCCGTAAAGATTTTCCAGAAGGCCCTCCTTATTTTTGACAAGAAAATATTTATCGTCTTTTTTTAAGATGGCAGTAATATAATATAAATCTGTTTTCGATGTATTTTTGATATTGACCGGAAGCAGACTTTCTGTCCCTGATGCGTGAGCTTCACAAAAAAGACTGACCGGGCAGTGGGTACAGTCCGGATGCTTTGGGGTGCAGATGCCGGCCCCAAGATCCATCATTCCCTGATTGAACATGGAAGGGTCTGTACCATGAATCAGTTCATCCATGAGAAGCTGATAGGCTTTTTTTGTTTTGTCCAGGGAAATATTGTCCTGACGATTGTAAATTCTTGATAAAATACGCAGTGTATTTCCGTCAATCACACCTTTTTCCTGACCAAAAGCGATACTCGAAATGGCGCTGGCCGTATAAGTGCCGATACCTTTTAGACGGATAATATCGTCAAAGTTATCAGGAAATCGGCCGTCATATTCTGAGATAATCTGTCGGGCTGCTTCCTGCATATGACGGACACGGCGATAATAGCCAAGTCCTTCCCAAAGCTTGAAAACTAAATCCTCATCAGCTTCAGCCAGAGAAAGGATATCC
>CATYEA010000112.1 GCA_958405355.1 uncultured Lachnospiraceae bacterium | reverse complement strand
TAAAACGACCTCAAACTCTGTATCCGACGGTGCTGAAGTTCCGGAAACTTCTACCGACGTCGGTATCGTCACCGTGCATTCACGTTCTTCCGCAAATGCCTTTCCCGGCAAAGCCAGTAAAGTCAGCATCAGCAAAATACATGTCAATCCACGGAACTGTTTTATTTTCTGAACCATTGTTATGTCAGGCACCTCCTTCCTGAACTTGTTCTGCTCTCTCCATTCTTCCAAAGACAACAACCCGGCCATTGGTTTCCGCTTCCGCGCAGGTCGACAGGCCAATAATCTGATTTGACGTCGTCACACCGATTTCCCGGTATTGAACCGCCTTTTCCCGGATATACTCCAAGAGCGGCCCAACATTGCCCTGTTCCTGGGCTGTTGGCTGATAGACAACACTATCAAAGGCATCGATCTCAATACACGCAAAGAGTTCAATCGTATAGACACTCCCATCTATCAGATACAAAGTCCCTGTCCGATGGCTGTCAAAATAGTCCTTATTGACAAACTCGACCACATCACCGAACATGGCTCCATTGTCCATGTGATGGCCATAGAGCAGACAATAACTGTCTGAGAAATCTGCCGCGTTCCGGCTGTCCATAAAAATGGAACCGGAAAGGGAGAATTCCCCGTAAACATCTTTATTGATGTATTCCATATCCGTCTTACCCTGAACGACCGGATAATCGATATGGGTATCGTCAATGGTCAGCCACCCGCGGACATCCGGGTTTAAGGCCGCAAGCTCCGCAAGAGTGGGACCATCTGTTTTTCCAGAAGAAGGCTTGTACTTTAAAAGATCACTTGACACGAAAGCTCCCTGGTAGAGCATAGCCGTATCCCACAGGGAATACCCTCCGTAAAGCAGCATGACCAAAATCAGTATGCCTACGATGACACTGAGCACCCGGTTTCCTGCCCGGGCCAACATCGCCGCTCTTTCCATGTCATTTCGCCTCCTGTATGTACCGGCCTCGCCAGACCTTCTCACTGAAAAATTAAATCAATTAGTTTTCAAAGTTGTTTCTTTTGCGAAGGAATACAACTGCTAAAACTGCTGCAACAGCAACCATCAGAACATAAGGTGCGATGTTCATAACGATACCGGTTGGAGCTGTGGCTTGTTTATGGTTTGTAAATACCACTGCTGTATCTGCGCTGATTGTACCTTCTTTAGCACCCTCAACCGTTGTTGTATAACCGTCTTTTGTATAATCTGCTTCGTCCACACTATATATATCTGTCGCAGATAAACCATGAATAGTTGCAGACTGGCCATCCGTTAATTTAATTGTCTGGCTTGCACTATCAGCTGTTAATGTTATCGGTACTCTGTTATCGCTGAAAGTTACATAAAATTTCTCATTTTCAGCACCAGTTACATGGATTGGGAAATCAAATTCTTTACTCTTATCACCCTGATTACCAGTAACCTTCTTTGTGATTGTTACATCAAAAATTTGACTATAGTCGTTTGTAAACACACCGTTATCTTTTCCATCCTCTGCTGTTGCATCTGTAAAGGTATATGCATAAACCGCTTTATTTGAATCTACATAAACATCAAAAAATTTTGTTTCTGCCGAATATGCAATACCTTCATATTTAACTTCAGGCATTACCTCACTGACATTGTAACGATAAATACCAGGTGCCGTGAACTTTAAAACATCGATGCTGATTTCTGTTGTTCCAACTGTTATTGTCGTCTCTCCGATGTCACCATCCTTCGGTGCAGAAGTGATTGTTTTTTTTCCCTCTGCAAAGTAAGCACCGCCCTCTGGGCCAGAATAAATGGCCTCCTGTATAATATTACCGTTTTCATCAAACTCAGCATCCACGGCAGCTCCCGGTGTAATGCTAAATTCAAAAGTTGCTGCCGGTGCATAATCATTGGCATCCTTTGTAATCTCTTTTGTAATGATTGCTTCCTTAGGTCCATCTTCCGCAAATACAGTTGTTCCCATAGCCATCATCATTGTTCCTGCCAACAACACGGCTGCAACGCGCTGCAACATCTTACTCTTTTTCATAACATTTCTTCCTTTCATTATTAAAATATTCTTATAATCCCGAACGCCGGATCACGGTGATAACCTTTCCTTTAATCTCCTTATCCCGGACAGTGCCAAAATATCGGCTGTCCTTCGCTCCCTCACGGTAATCGCAGAGAATAAAGTATTCGTCATCGGCCAATGTCAGCGGATAACTGACATAGTCATCATATTTCGGCGTTTTATAGTAAATATCATTCTCTATAACGATACTACCATTAACTTTAAGTTCCGAATCCTCCGTAACCTCTACAGAGTCCCCACTGCGGGCGACAATGCGCCCTGTATACCATTTGCCGTCTTTCTTAAACACAACAACATCACTGTTACTCAGCTTTTTATCCAAACGGTAAAACAGCATTAAATCTCCCGCACTGATGCGCGGTGCCATGTCCTCATTCGGCATGGGCTTAATTCCAAAAATAACTCCAAACAGAATCCAGAATAACAGAACCAGCAAAACCAATCGGCTAAAAAAGGAGTTTATTTCCTGCCGGTTAGCCAGACGTCGCCGGCGGGCCGTTATGACTGTTTCCGGCGTATCTGCATCCGGCAGCCTCTTTTTCTTAGCCATTGATGCCACCTCGCAAAGACTGTACGGCCGCCAGCTTCCGTTTCAATTGAGAAATAATAGCCTCCCTTTCCTGAATCAATGCGCGGCTCTGCTCCTGCTGAGCCTCAAAGGCTGACCGGTATTCACTTTGAAGTTTTTCAAGCTGACGCCAGACATCCGCCTCATCCACGCCGCCAAAGATCTTTTTCCGGAAGCGCATCTCTTTCATCACGGATGCAATATCTTCCATACTTTTTGCTGCCATAAAATTCCTTTCTGTTATGTAAGTTCATTTTGTGTTATCGAATCCGTTTTTTCAGGTATAGTACAAAGAAGCAAACAATAGCTTCAATTGCAATAACAATCATCACAACAAATGGAAATACATTTCTAACAATACCCGTTGGCGCTGTCACTGACTTTGTATTCGTGAATACTACAGTGACATCCTCTGTCAGATTTTCTCCTGTGTATTCACTCGAATTCGTTGTTTCTCCTTTAACGGTCACCGTTGTCTTATAACCGTCCGTCGTCGGACTGTTTTCCGTCACCGTAACAGAAGAGCCTTCCGGCAAATCAGTAATAAAATAGCTTTCTCCGTCTTTCAGAGCAAATTCTTTGGTTACTGGTGTTTCATTTGGTTTTGTCACCGTATAAGTGAAACTGAAGTCCTTGCTTGTATCACCCATGTTACCGTCGACGTTCTTCTGTACCGTAACCTTAATAAGCTTCCGCCATTGAGCATACAGAACATTGTTCTCCGGATTCAAAGTATCCACCTGAATTTTATTGCCATTCTTGAGCAATGTCTCTGTTCCGGCTGCATCTGTGGTCCATCCAATAAACTCATAGCCGTCACGTGTCGGATTTTCTTTAGCAATTGTATAAACTTCATTAGGCACATTTATATCAATCGTTTCATTTGCCGGAGCGCCCTCATAATTTAAATTATAGGTCAATGTTGTCTTACGAACTTCGGCCCATTTAGCATATAAGGTCACATTCTCGGCCGGCATTGTATATACGGCACCCGGATAATAATCCGTGCCAGTACCATCTGCCGCCGTATTCCAGCAAATAAAGCCTTCATGGTCTGATGGTGCCTGCCAATCGGCAGGAACTCCCAGAATTTTTGCTTCAGCTCCATCAATATAAGAAACTGGATCTCTCATAGTCATGTTCATACCATTATTTGAATCATATGTAATGGTATATTCATTATTACTAATCCACTGAGCAACTAAAGTTGTGTTCTCTGTAATCGGTGTATTGAAGTTAAATGGCTCGCCATTTCTTGTCCATCCAGCAAAAGCATACCCATCACGCTTTGGGTTTTCCGGTTTTACAGCTATTCCTGCTTTCTCCACAGTCTGATCAGCATAGACATCTTTGTCTTGACCACCATTTAAATCAAAATGTACAGTATAATTTGGCGCCATCCATTTCGCATAAAGCGGGAAATCTCCGGCCGGCATTGTTTTACCGCTAAAATCATATGGTTCACCTTGGAGCAATTCATTGTCGTACCAGCCAGCGAAAATGTAATCTTCTTTTCCCTCTGGCGCATCAGGTGTAAATCCTGCGTCGCTGATATCAGCCTGATATAAATACTTCTTTTCTGTTAACTTAGTATCTGCATTGAAGAACTGTATGTTATAAGAATTACGATTGTAATAGAATTACCAGCCATATACATTCCCTTGAAAATTATGGGATCGACACGACGTTCCCTCACGCGGACTTTTCTGTTTATTGATTGTAAACCCTTTAATGTCATAATAGTCTTCTTTGGTTGTTGTCCACTTAGTGTTATCAGACTTAAACTCATCCGCATGATCTAAAGAATACTGATTACCAGTTAAATTCTCCAACCAATATTCCGTACGAATTGTATACTCCCCACTGGTTTCTACATAATAAAACTTCGTTCCTCCCAACGGCATTACGCTAATTCCAGACTGCTGAACACTTCCCTCCAGACTAACTTTCCAGTTACTTGGGTATGTTTCTGATAAACCTGTTCGCCGACTCGGCCATAATGAACTAATATCCTGTCCATATCTGGCAGTAATAGTTAATTCAGAGATGGTTTTCTCGCCGGCTTCCTGCACCTTAACATAATTTCCGTTTCCAGCTCCCACATACTGATACCCACTAAGCCCCAGAACATAGTCTCCTTTACGCCATCCCACCTTTTCATATTTGGCTTCCTGATACTTTACAAACTGAACCTTATAGGTTTCTCTGTCATAGTATACATGAACAACCGAAGAACCATCTCCTTCTATAACCTGCTGTTCAATAGCTTTTGTTGTACTCAGATGAAATCCTTCATACTTACTGTTTGAAGAACTTACACTTGTCATTGTTCCTGTTGTTCCAGTTTGTGTCTCGTGAGCGACTAAAGAATATCCATCATCGTCCGGATTTTGCTGCCAATAAATTACTGTATAATTAACCCGAGCCGGATTCCACTTCGCATACAAAGTCACATTTTCACTCAAAGTACCTCCAAACTCAAAAGCAGTTGTACACTCTGGGTCTGTATACCAATCATCAAAACTATAACCCATGCGTGCCGGACTCGAAGGTGCCACAGTGCTTGCTCCGGTCAGCACATACATCGGCTCCACTACAGAACCGCCTTGTGAATCATAGGTAATCCAATGTGCCTCTTTGACCACTGGATATAATGTGACATCTCCACCGTTAATTGTTAAATTCTGCTCTGGCGAAGCTGCTTCCGGATCGGTTGACCATCCGATTAATGCTTTATTCACGTCGCCGGTATTAAACGGAACATCTGTCGTTAATATTGTTGCCCCATTGGCATAGGTCTGCGTATAAAGAACTTTGCTATCCGTCGCGGTACTGGCCTTATAAAAAACATAATAAGCCTCTTTATACCGGGCATACAGATTGATAGTCTTGCTTGAAGTTAATGCTTCCTGAGCCTTTCCAAATCTCGTAAACTTCGTACCACCTTCTTGTGCTGTGTACCATCCATCAAAAACCTGATGATCTCCACTGTTTGGCGTTTCTGGCTCAATCAAAGTTTCGCCTGCAGACAAGATCTGTGTATTTACCGTATCCTCTCCATTTCCATCATAAAAATTATACGTACACGCATAATGAGTTTCCGGCGTAGTTACCACGTAAATAGAGAAGCTTTCTGCATCAAAAGCTACCACCTGATTTTCCGTATTGACTTCTTCAATCTGCTGTGGCATAGCTTCCGCATTTTCCATATGATAGACGGAAATATCCTCTTCTCCATCCAATGCCTCTGTTACCGCAGCGTCAGCAATTTCTACCCGGATTGCACCGGCTTCCGGCTGAAAAACATTACCCTCTGCATCGTAGATTGTAATGTCATAGGCCGCCAGAACATTCTGTCCTTCAATTGCAACCTGTACCGGATAAGCTTCAGCCACAGCATCTTCCGGCATTTTACCGCTCAATGTAATAGAGGCATCGCTCTCATACACAACAGCCGTTATCGTCTGCTCCGGTAACTCCGTTTCCACAAACGACTCTGTCTCCTGCGGTATAAATTCATCTGTTTCCGCAGCACTAACCGTCTGGTCACCCCAGGTTTCTTCCGGGAAATCTGTCGCTTCTGTGACTGGTTCTTCAGTCCCAAATACGGTCTGTCCCGTTGTGTCAACATCCTCCGCAAACGCTGACATTTCCCTGCTGCAAATCAATGACACAAGCATGACCAAGGCCATAAACAGTGTCAGAGATTTTCTTACTTTTCTCCGCATTTTGCATTTTCCTTTCTTAATTTTTCAGGAAATGATCTT
>CATYEA010000111.1 GCA_958405355.1 uncultured Lachnospiraceae bacterium | reverse complement strand
AGATATGATGTTCTGGTTTCCGGAAATAGATGAACTGGAAGGTAAAGGATATTATATGAAACCATATGGAAAAGATAGACAAGTTTTTATAAGCCATTCTTCAAAAGATAAAGAAGATGTAAGAAAATTAATTCCATATTTAAATGGAATGGATTTACCAGTATGGTTTGATGAATATAATATTTCAGCTGGGCAATCGATAACAGGAAGTGTACAATCCGGTATTGAGCAATCAGAGATAGTTATATTCTGGGTAACAAAAAATTTTCTAGAATCAAAGTGGTGCCATACTGAAATGAATGCTTTTATTAAAAAGATGATAGAAGAGGACAATTTGTTATTTCTTATGGTGGATGATGAAGTGGAGATAAAAGAATTGCCACTATTTTTGAGAGATATAAAACATATTCGCAGAGAAAATAGAAGTATTCCTGATTTGGTGGAAATATTAACTGGCGAGGTAAAAAGCGCGATTAGCCATATTAAATATTAAAATGGGTGGATTATGTAAGGCGTTAACGGAATATAGAGTTATTTAAAGGAGAAACATATGGACCATTTCAAGTTAGTATCAGAATATCAGCCGACCGGTGACCAGCCGCAGGCAATTGAGGCCCTGGTGAAAGGGTTTAAAGAAGGAAACCAGTTTCAGACACTGCTTGGTGTCACGGGTTCAGGCAAGACATTTACAATGGCGAATGTCATTCAGGCGCTGAACAAGCCGACGTTGGTGTTGGCCCATAATAAGACACTGGCCGCCCAGCTCTACGGAGAATTTAAAGAGTTTTTTCCGGAGAACGCAGTGGAATATTTTGTCTCCTATTATGATTATTATCAGCCGGAGGCTTATGTACCTCAGACGGATACCTATATTGCAAAGGACTCGGCGATTAATGATGAGATTGACAAGCTGCGCCACTCGGCAACGGCGGCCTTGACGGAACGGGACGATGTGATTATCATATCCTCCGTATCCTGCATTTACGGTTTGGGAAGTCCGATTGATTATAAGGAGATGGTTGTATCTCTGCGCCCGGGGATGGAGAAAGAGCGGGATGATGTGGTCCGGAAATTGATTGACATCCAGTATGAACGAAATGACATGGATTTTAAGAGGGGAACTTTCCGTGTCCATGGAGATGTTGTAGAAATTTATCCGGCGGCCGCTGAAGGTGAAGCAGTACGCATAGAGTTTTTCGGAGACGAGGTGGACCGTATCACATCTTTTGATCCTCTGACGGGAGAAATTAAAGCGCGGCTGGAGCATGTGGCGATCTTTCCGGCATCTCATTATGTTGTTTCCAAAGAGAAGATGGAAGCGGCGATTGCAAATATCGAGAAGGAACTTGAAGAACGGATACAATATTTTAAAAGTGAAGACAAGCTATTGGAGGCACAGAGGATTTCAGAGCGAACGAATTTCGATATCGAAATGATGAGGGAAACGGGTTTTTGTTCCGGTATTGAGAATTATTCGCGCCATCTGGCCGGATTGGAACCGGGGGCAACACCGCATACGTTGTTGGATTATTTTCCGGACGATTTCCTGATTATTGTGGACGAGTCTCATATGACGATTCCACAGGTGCGGGGAATGTATGCCGGGGACCAGTCACGAAAGACAACATTGGTGGATTATGGATTCCGTCTGCCGTCGGCCAAGGATAACCGACCGCTGAACTTTCAGGAGTTTGAGAGCAAAATTGATCAGATGCTGTTTGTTTCAGCAACTCCGAATGTCTATGAAGCGGAACATGAATTGCTGCGGACAGAGCAGATTATCCGTCCAACGGGACTTTTGGATCCTGAGATTTCCGTGCGGCCGGTAAAAGGACAGATTGATGATTTGATCAGTGAAGTCAATCGGGAGACAAGTCAGGGACATAAAGTGCTAATCACGACACTGACCAAGCGCATGGCAGAGGATCTGACGGATTATATGCGGGAAGCAGGTATTCGGGTCAAGTATCTGCATTCAGATATTGATACGCTGGAACGGACAGAGATCGTGCGGGATTTACGAATGAACGTTTTTGATGTGCTTGTCGGTATCAATCTTTTGCGAGAAGGACTGGATATTCCGGAAATTACTTTAGTGGCTATTTTGGATGCAGATAAGGAGGGCTTCCTGCGTTCGGAGACGTCATTGATTCAGACGATTGGGCGTGCAGCACGAAATTCGGAGGGCCATGTTATCATGTATGCGGATACCATGACGGATTCTATGAAACGGGCAATCGATGAAACGAATCGCCGTCGGCAGCTTCAGCAGGCATATAATGAAGAACATGGAATTACACCTCAGACGATCAAGAAAGCGGTCCGTGATCTGATTGCGGTTTCAAAGGCTATTGCGGAAACCGAGGATCAGTTGAGGAAAGATCCGGAGTCCATGAGCCGGAAAGAGCTTACCAAACTGATTGGCAAGATAGAGAAGCAGATGAGGGCTGCGGCTGCAGATTTAAATTTCGAGCAGGCGGCCGAGCTGCGTGATAAATTAATTGAATTAAAGAAAATGCTGTCGACAATGGATGATTGATGCGGCGGGAATTTACAGGCTCATCTATTGCGTGTATTATTGTATGAAATATGGCAAAAAAAGATTTTTTAAAAAATTTTAAAAAAATTAAAAAAAAGACTTGCCAAAATATGTATGATGGTATATAATGCAATTGTTGAGCCAATGATGGGCTGTCGCCAAATGGCAAGGCACTGGACTCTGACTCCAGCATTTGAAGGTTCGAATCCTTCCAGCCCAGTTATCAGTCAGACATTTTATTAAAGGAAAGCTTTAGTGAAATGTCTGATTTTTTCATTTACAGAATTGTAAAGGGGTGGGGATATGTATCAGATGAATCGGCCGGTGACCTACAGCGAGGTCGGGGCGGATTATAAAGTGAATATGGCCCAGATTATTAATTACTTTCAAGATTGCAGTTGCTTTCAATCCGATTCACTTGGTGTTGGTCCGAAAAACATGGAGACGCTGGGGAAGGTCTGGATGTTGAATAGCTGGCAGATTATTGTGGATCGATATCCGGAATATGGTGAGCAGATTTGTGTGGGGACCTGGCCTTATGATTTTAAAGGACCGCTGGGAATGCGTAATTTTATTATTGATGATGCCGCTGGCCATCGTATGGCACGGGCGAATTCGGTTTGGGCGATGATTGATGCTGAAACAGGGCGTCCGGTTCGGGTAGATGCAACTCAGATTGAAGCATACCGGATGGAACCGAAGGAAAGGATGAATTATGCCGGACGAAAGATTTCGATTTCCGGAGATTTTGAAACGTTGGAGCCGGTTCGGGTGACAAAAGCTTGTCTGGATACAAATCATCATATGAATAATGGAAGATATGTGGCGGTAGCTATGGAATATTTACCGGAAAATTACTGTGTAAGGCAAGTGAGGGTGGAATATAAACATTCAGCCCGCTATGGAGATGTATTAATTCCTAAACGACAGGTTATTAAAGATAAAGTGACGATTCTCCTGGAAAATGCCAGTGGAGAAATGTGTGTAGTTACAGAGTTTACAGAATAGGAGCAGATTATGATACGATTGGGCGAAAAGCAAGTATTAAAAGTAGTCCGTATGAAAGATTTTGGTATGTATGTCGGTGATGCGGAAGAAGCAGTGTTGCTTCCAAGAAAGTATGTTCCTGCGGGAACACAGGTTGGTGATGAAGTAGAGGTTTTTGTATATCGGGATTCCAGTGATCGATTGATTGCAACGACTGAGGAACCAATGCTTACTCTGGGGCAGGTTGGACTGCTTCGCGTCAAGGAGATTGGAAAAATAGGTGCATTTCTGGATTGGGGATTGGAAAAAGATTTGTTTCTTCCATATAAAGAGCAGAGTGTGCAGGTCCGGCCTGGAAAAAGCTATCCGGTGGCATTATATATTGACAAAAGTAAACGGCTTTGTGCCACAATGAAAATATATGAGTATCTTTCAGCAGAATCACCTTATGTCAAAGATGAAATGGTGCAGGGGATCGTCTATCAGGTAAATCCGAATTTAGGTGTGTTCGTAGCGGTGGATGGCAAATATCATGGAATGATTCCAAAGAAAAATGCTCATGGGCAGTTTCGGGTTGGTGATACGGTTCAAGCTCGTGTAGTTGTTGTTCGGGAAGATGGAAAATTGGAACTCAGCATGAGAGAGCGGGTTGAAGTCCAGATCGCAAAGGATGCGGCCATGGTTATGGAAGTCCTGGAAAGTTATGATGGCGTTCTTCCTTTTTCTGAAAAGGCTTCTCCGGAAGTCATTGAACGGGAATTAAATATGTCTAAAGCAGCTTTTAAACGGGCGGTAGGACATTTGCTTAAAATGAAAAAGATTCAAGTAATCGATCATAAAATACGGATCAATATGTAAAACATAAATGAATACAGCCGGGGAAACATTTCTGTAATGAAATTGTGTTCTCCGGCTTTTTTACGATAAAATCAAGTAAAAATGAAAAGATTGTTATGCTGTATGTTAAAAATATAAATAAATTATTACAAAAAAATTACGATATCGGTTGACAATGCGGAAGGAGTTTGTTAGAATACTATTTGTAACAGAAATGTAATATATGCTCTGCAAATGTAACAAAGAGTTTACGGGAGCATGTAATTACTGGATTTAAGGAGGAAAAAGACCAATGGGTAAATTAAAATTTGCACCGTGTGTTTTCGGTATAGCCGCAGCAGTTGTATTCGGTACAAATCCAATAGGTGTTCAGGCAGCTCCGGTTACTACAACAAAATATGATGTTTCGTTTGGAGATTTGGATATCCAGGGAAAAATTATTTATACAGCGACTGAGGAAGTTGCTTCCCCATTTTATAAGAAGGGTATTTCCACGGCGGAAGATTGTGTCATGATTCGTAAAGAGCCGAGTGCAGACAGCGAAGCAGTTGGAAAACTGTATTTCGGTGCTGGATTTGAGGTTTTGAGTGATGAAGGCGAATGGATACATATTCAGTCGGGTTCTTGCGAGGGATATGTTTCAGCAGATTATGTTGTTACAGGCAAGGATGCTGAAGAAGTTGCCAAGAATACAGATTCAGCAAACAGCTATGCTAAGATCGTTGCAGACGGTGTAGAGATCAAAGCAGAAGCATCCGATGATGCAGAAGTCATTGCAACTGCTGGAAACGAAGAAATTCTTGAAGTTGTAGCTGTAATTCCTGAGTCTAATTGGACAAAGGTAAATAAAGACGGTGTTGAAGGTTATGTAAAGAACCAGGCCGTTGAAGTTGGCGTTGACTATACTTCCGCTATTTCTATGGAAGAAGAAGCACAGCGTGAAGCAGAACTGCAGAGAGCACTTGAAGAAGAAGCACGTTTGGCTGCAGAGGCACAGGCCGCAGAAACAGAAGCATCTGTAGAACAGCCAGAGGCTCCGGCAGAGCAGCCAGAAGCACCTGCAGAGCAGCCAGAAGCACCTGCAGAACAGACGGAAGCACCTGCAGAACAGCCAGAGGCTCCAGTAGAGCAGACGGAAGCGCCTGCAGAACAGCCAGAAGCGCCTGCAGAAGAAACAGAAGCTCCGGCTGAAAATAATGTATATGTTGAAGATACATGGGAAACTGTATGGGCTACAGAAGGTGTGAATGTAAGAGCATATGCAGATTCCTCTGCAGATCGAATTGGAAGCTTAGGCCAGGGTGAAAGCGTTACACGTACAGGTATTTGTGATAATGGTTGGAGCCGTGTAGATTATAACGGAACAACAGCTTATGTTCACAGTGATTACCTGACAACCACTGAACCAGTGGTAGAGACGCCATCCAATAATGAAGAAACACCATCCTATAACGAAGGGACTACCAGCAGTACAGGTCAGCAGATCGTTGACTTTGCAAGACAGTTTATCGGAAATCCATATGTATGGGGCGGAACTTCCCTGACAAATGGTGCGGACTGTTCCGGTTTTGTTCAGAGTGTTTATGCAAACTTTGGATATTCGCTTCCTAGAACATGTACACCACAGTTGAATTACGGATATTCGGTATCCTTTGATGAACTTCAGCCTGGTGACTTGATTGGATATGCTTATGGCGGCGAGATTGGACATATCGCAATTTATGCAGGAAATGGCAATATCGTTCATGCCAGCGATTACAGCACAGGTATTATCGAAACCAGCATGTATTATGGCGGAACACCTTGCCGTGCAACACGTATCGTTAATTAATTTGATTTCCTTTTTCTGATAATAATCTTAAAAAACACCTGATAAATCTATATGGTTTATCGGGTGTTTTTTATATGCTCTTTTATCCACCGGTGTGGGTATAAGGTGTGGACAAAAACTTGTAAAATAAGCTCGAAATAGGGGTTTTTATTGAAAATGCACAAAAAACTTGTCGAACCAATGTATAAAACGAAAAATATTCATTTGAGCTTATCCACAATTCACAAAGTTATCCACATAGGAAAATCCAGATTTTCTCGGAAAAATCGACTTATGCACAGAGTT
>CATYEA010000110.1 GCA_958405355.1 uncultured Lachnospiraceae bacterium | reverse complement strand
ACAATGATACATTATAAAAAATAAAATGAGCGTGATGTAATACATCACGCTCTCTATTCTACATGTTTTCCAATAATTTGTCTACACTGACGAGCTTGACACAAAGAATAAATAAATCAACAGCCAGGCTCAGCTCATCCATTGAAGGATATGTCGGTGCAATACGGATATTGCTGTCCTTCGGATCTTTTCCATAAGGGAAAGTTGCTCCAGCTCCGGTCATTACAACACCGGCCTCTTTTGCCTTGGCAACAATGGCCTTTGCACAGCCTTCCATGGAATCAAAGCTTATGAAATAGCCGCCGATTGGGCGAAGCCATTCGCCGATTCCAAGGCCTGTAAGTTCTTTATCCAGCTTGTCCAGAACAAGTTCAAACTTCGGACGAATGATCGCTGCATGCTTCATCATGTGAGCGCGCATTCCGTCAATATTCTTAAAGAAACGTACATGGCGAAGCTGATTCAGTTTATCATGGCCAATCGTCTGAATGGTCAACTGCTTCTTAATATCTTCCAGGTTGGCCTGGGAAGCACCGAGAGCGGCCACACCGGAGCCAGGGAAGCTGACCTTTGATGTGGATACAAATTTATAAGCCAGATCCGGATTGCCAGCCTTACGGCATTCATCCAGAATCTCCAGAATATTATCCTGCTTATCGTCATATAAATGATGGATACAATAAGCATTGTCCCAATATAAGCGGAAATCCTTTGCCGCTGGTTTTAAACGGGCAAAACGGCGGATCGTTTCATCAGAATAGCTGATTCCCTGTGGATTCGAATATTTCGGTACACACCAAATACCTTTGATTGCCTCATCTTCCGATACCAGTTTTTCTACAATATCCATATCCGGGCCTTCCGGTGTCATCGGAACATTAATCATCTCAATGCCAAAATACTCTGTGATGGCAAAATGTCTGTCATAACCCGGTACAGGGCAGAGAAATTTCACCTTGTCAAGCTTACACCATGGTGTATTTCCCATAACACCGTGAGTCATCGAACGTGCTACCGTATCATACATAACATTCAAACTTGAATTTCCGTAAACAATGATATCTTCCGCCCGGCATTCCATCATGGATGCCATCAATTCTTTTGCTTCCGGCAGACCGTCCAGATTTCCGTAATTTCGGCAATCCAAACCGTCGGCCGCGGTTAAATCTGCTCTGCTGTGAAAAACATCCATCATTCCCATGGATAAATCCATCTGCTCTGATGACGGCTTACCTCTGGACATATCCAGTTTTAATCCCTGGGCCTTAAATTCATCATAAGTCTTTTCCAACTCGGATTTCAATGCTAAAAGTTCTTCCTTACTCATCTGACTGTAAGCTTTCATGTGTCATTTCCTCCCTGTCACTTTATCAATGTTAAATTATACACCAAAGTTATTTCTGTGACAAGAATTCTCTGCCACTTTATTAAATTACAGCATTTTACCCAATTTTCCGTCTATGAAAGACAGCTGTCCGTCAATTTCACAACAAGATTAATTTTATAAAATATTTTTAAATCTTATAAGTGCGTCCTTCAAGACACTTTTCGGGCAGGCGATATTGATTCTCTGGAAGCCTTTACCTTCCTCCCCAAACATGCTCCCGCCATCCAGCCACAATTTTGCATCGTTCAGCACCTTATTATTCAGTTCATCATCCGAATAACCAAGCTCCCGGCAATCCAGCCAGATTAAATAAGTTCCCTCCGGCTCCACCAGACGGACGCCTGGCAATTCTTCCCGGACAAAATTTCGAACGAAAGAAAGATTCTCAGCCAGATAACCCTTTAGCGCATCCAGCCACGGCCGACCATATCTGTATGCTGCCTGAGCTGCATAGATGCCCATCATATTCGGGCTCATATATCCTGTCCGGTTCAAAGCATTGACAAACTGTTTTCTCAATTCAGGATTTGAAATAAATATATTGGAAATCTGAAGTCCGGCCAGGTTGAAGGTTTTACTTGGTGCGGTACATATAACCGAATGATCGGCAAAATTTTCTCCCAGAGATGCATATACTGTATGTTCATGTCCGCTATAGGTAAAATCACAATGGATTTCATCAGAAACTATGACAACACCATAGGTCTGACAAATTTCCCCCATATGAATGAGTTCCTCACGGGTCCACACCCTTCCCACCGGATTATGCGGGCTGCACATAATAAATAATTTGACATTATTTTCCCGGATTTTATTTTCAAAATCATTAAAATCAATGACATATTTTCCGTCTTTATAACAAAGAGAATTTCTTACGACTTTCCGTCCGTTGCGCTCAATAGATCTGGCAAAAGGATAATATACTGGTGTTTGAATCAGAATAGCATCCCCGGGCTCCGTCAATCCACGAATTGCTGTGGAAATACCAAACACGACACCAGGCACCTTTATCATCCATTTTTCTTCCGGACGCCATGCGAAACCATTTTCAAACCAGTCGGCTACCGCTTCATAATAATCGCCCTTTGTATCCGTATATCCATAAATTCCATGCTCTGCCGCCCGAATCAAAGCTTCACGGACTTCTTTCGGAGATTCGAAATCCATATCTGCTACCCAAAGGGACATCACATCCTCCGGCTTATGAAATTCATCCATAAAATCATATTTCAAACAATTGGTATTCTTTCGATTGACAATTTTATCAAAGTCAAAACTCATATTGTATAATCCTCCCAAAAGTTCAGAAGCAAAAAAGGGGATATCCCTCATCTTACGACTTTGGATATCCCCCACTGCTCAGTTTTTAATTACTGAATAGCATGTACTGGGCAAACTTCTTTACAATGACCACAGTTTGTACATTTATCGTAGTCAATTGTAGCGTTGAAGTTTGTTACGGTGATAGCGCCAGCTTCACATTCTTTCTGACACTTCATACAACCGATACAACCAACTTTACATGTTTTTCTTGTCTCAGCACCTTTATCTTTATTGACACAACGCACATGCTGTGTGAATTTCAAAGGTTCGATAATGATGATATGCTTTGGACAAGCTTTTGCACAAAGTCCACAACCTACGCAGAGGTCTGGGTTTACAGTAGCAAGACCGTTGCAGATTGTAATTGCATTTTCAGGGCAGACAGCAGCACAATCGCCGTGACCAAGACAACCATACTGACATGCACTGTCACCGCTCCACATAAGGCTTACAGCCTGACATGTATCGATACCATGGTAGTCAAGTTTCTGATTTACAGAATCACATGTACCTGCACACTGGATAATAGCAACTTTTTTCTCCATAGAACCAGCAGAAACACCTAAGATTTCTGCACATTCTGCAGCAACGTCCGGACCACCTGGAGAACAGAGACCAACTTCAGCAGATCCCTCTGCCAAAGCAGCTGCATAACCGGAACAACCGGCAAAACCACAAGCACCACAGTTAGCGCCTGGCAATACGCCTACAAGAGCTTCTTCTTTTTCATTTACTGGTACAGCAAATACGATAGAAGCTACGGAAAGAATCAGACCTGCAATAAGGCCGATTACTACAACAACAATTATTCCCATGAGTAAATCCTCCTTAATTGAACAAGCCGTCTACTAATCCCTGGAATCCAAGGAAAGAACAAGCAACAATAGATGCAGCTACTAATACAATTGGAAGTCCCTGAAGGAATTTCGGAACATCACTGGTTTCCATACGGCCACGAACACCTGCAAAGATAGCCATAGCGAGCATGAAACCAAAACCAGCACCAACAGTATTTACAATAGATTCGATGAAGTTATAACCTTCATCAATATTTAATACGGTAACACCAAGTACGGCACAGTTTGTTGTAATCAGAGGAAGGTAAATACCAAGTGCTGAATACAAAGATGGAACATATTTCTTTAAGAAAATTTCTACAAACTGTACTAATGCAGCAATAATCAAAATAAATACGATTGTCTGCAAATATCCTAAACCATTAGGGTCAAGAATAAATGTCTGGATTGGCCATGTAACTAATGTAGCCAGAGTCATAACGAAGATAACGGCCACACTCATACCAACGGCTGTATCCAGTTTCTTGGATACACCAAGGAATGGACAAATACCTAAGAATTTGGACAATACGAAGTTGTTCGTAAGAATAGCTGCCAAAAAGATTGAAACTAAACCTGTAACTGACATTATTCACATCCTCCTTTCTCAGCCTGTCCGCAGCTTGCTGCTGCCGGACAACCAGCACAACCAAGTTTTGCCGGCTCTTTACCCTTCTTCTCTGCAATCTTGTTTGCACAAGCCATCAGTATACCGAATACAAAGAAACCACCTGGAGCAAGAATAAGAATCAACATAGGGTCAAGCATACTAAGTAAAGGTACCTTCATACCGAACCATGTTCCGGCACCAATGATCTCACGGATACTACCCATGATTGTCAGGGCAATCGTGAAACCAAGACCCATACCAATACCATCAAGTATGGATGGAAGCACTGGGTTCTTACCTGCAAAACTTTCTGCTCTACCAAGAATGATACAGTTAACTACGATCAGCGGAAGGAAGATACCTAACGCGCTATCCAAAGCTGGCACGAAAGCTTTTACAAGCATCTGCAGAATGGATACGAATGCAGCGATGATCGTAATATAAACCGGAATATGAATCTTATCCGGGATAATGTTTCTTAATAAAGAAATAAGAGCGTTGGAGCAAATCAATACAGCCGTTGCTGCAAGGCCCATACCTACACCGTTGAAAGCCATTGTTGTAACGGCCAATGTAGGACAAGTACCGATTACCAGACGTAATACAGGGTTTTCTTTAACAAATCCGGCTGTAAAAATCTCCCATAAACTTTTCTGTTTTTTAGCCATTAGTTTGCACCTCCTGTAATCTGCTGATAAGCTTCGATTGCATAATTTACAGAGTTTGTAACAGCTCTGGAAGTAATTGTTGCACCGGAAATTGCATCAATCTGATTTTCAGCAGTTTTACCAGTTTTTGTTACTTCAAAAGTATTACCTTCCGGAATAGCCATCACATACTGAGCTGTGAAAGATGGATCAGACTGAGCTTTCATACCAAGACCAGGTGTTTCATTACAGTCTACAACTTTAACACCTGTAATTTCACCGTCTGCAGAAATACCTGTCATAACACCAACAGCTCCGCCATAACCTTTATAAGATGTACTGAAAACATAACCTGCTCCGTTAGCAGCTGCGTAATATTCAACATCTCCTGTGGAAATGGAAACTGTTTCTGTAGAGAAGCTATCTGCTTCAGGAAGTACTTCCATTTTTGCTTCATCAGCTGTTTTCTGATTTAAAACTGCAATCTTATCTGCTGTCAGGCTGTTTGTACCTACAACTGCTGCTGTAAACACAAGACAAACACCAACTAATACGGAGGTAGGCCCAATAATATCTTTCGGATTCATGTTCATTATTTGGAAGCCTCCTTTCCAACACCAAATGTCTTCGGAGTTGTAAGATTTTCAATATGTGGTGTCAGGATGTTCATCAGCAGGATGGAGAAGGAAACACCTTCTGGAAGAGAACCGAACTGACGGATCATAACTGTGATGATACCACATCCGATAGCGTAAATAACTTTACCTTTATTTGTGATAGGACTTGTAACATAGTCTGTAGCCATGAAGATCGCACCGAGGAAAAGACCACCGGAGAGAATCTGCATTACAGGATCCTGTCCTAAAACTGCGGAGAATACAAATACAGTTGCGATGTAGCAAACCGGAATTGTAGGGCTGATAACTTTCTTAGCTACCAGGTAGATACCGCCGATCAATAAAGCGAGGATACATGTTTCACCAAGACAGCCTGCTCTCTCACCAAGGAACATCTGCATATATGTAGGAAGTTCTGCTGTATTACCTGCAGAAATCAATGCCAATGGGGTAGCTGTGGATGTTGCATCTACAGCACCTCTCCATGCAAATGGAGCAATCCATGTTGTCATACGTAATGCAAAAGATGTCATTAAGATAATACGAGCTGTAATAGCCGGGTTTGCAAAGTTATGACCAAGACCACCAAACATCTGCTTAACCATAACGATAGCAACAACACCGCCGATAACTGCAATCCAAAGTGGAAGTGTTGCCGGGAAGTTGAATGCTAAGAGCATACCTGTAACAACAGCACTAAGATCACCGACCGTCTGTTCACGTTTCATGACCTTACGGGAAATGTACTCGGAAATCACACAGGAAGCCACTGTTACACAGACAAGTAACAATGCCTGATATCCGAAATAGATAACTGATGCAATTAAAGCAGGAACCATTGCGATAATAACATCAAGCATGATATTTCTAGTCTTCACCGGGCTGGAAAGATGCGGCGATGAAGAAACGATTAATTTACCATCCATTGTATATTACACCTACTTTCTAATTGCTTGCATTTCTGACCAGGCCTTTGCCTAATCGGATAGACTGTACAAGTTTACGGTTAGCCGGACATACAAAGCCGCAGCATCCACATTCCATACAGTTCATAATATTGAGTTTCTGTAATTCGTCTG
>CATYEA010000109.1 GCA_958405355.1 uncultured Lachnospiraceae bacterium | reverse complement strand
GTAATTCCAAAGCATTATCAAATGCTTCAGTGTAAAGACTTCCTGATCAATCTGCACAAAATCATAAACCTGAGGCAGATACATATGATGAAGCTCTTTTAAAATATCCGCTTCGCCTCGGGAATTTACCAGACTGACGCAATGATCTTTGATTTTTTTAACAATAATATATTTCTGAAGATTCTCATGCCAGGCGAGATAAATATTCCCAATGCCGCCGCTTCCCAGAGGTCTCAATATACGATACATATTTTGAATCAAGTCGCCATTCTGCATTTCATTCTCCTTCCTGACATATAGAAAAGTGGGCTGCCGCACACAGCAGCAGCCCACACGTTAATTATGCCTGTTTCTTTTCGTCATCGTCTTTTCTGCGTTTGCCAATGAAGAAGATAATCAAAACCAGCGCTGCAATAATAATCACAATTACTCCATAGAATAATGGTTTATTCATATAGAACTGAATCCATGCACTGGATGTTACCAGAACACTATATTCATCGGAGACAATTTCATTGCCCGCCGCATCATAGGCCTTAATCTGTACGTTCTGATAGGTTCCCGCACTTCCAAGATTAATCTTGATAACACCGTCCTCTGTAAGAAGCTCATCGCCTTCATAAACCTTGACGAGTTCTCCGTCCAGATAGTATTCCACATAAGCTAAAGAGGTATTATCCTTAACGCTCAATGTGAATTCATGACTTTCTTCTTTATAACGTCCGCCGTCCTCCAGGTTGGAGATAACGATGGTCGGAGGCGTTTTATCAACAACAAACTCGATGCTTGTCTGCTTCGCCTTATTGGTCGTTGCATTTTCTGCCTCATCCTCAGAATAAATATTGATAACATACTGACCTTCGTCCTCAAAGCAGGATGCCTTAATGGTATAGGTGTACATCTTCCACTGGCCTTCGGTCTGGCTGACCGTCACCGTGTAATCCTTGCCCTCAACCAGTTTAACAACCTTGCCATCCTTCGAATAGGTCAATTCAATGAACTTCAGCGTATCTACGTTGATTTCCTGAATTACTATATCCTTCGGATTATTGGTATAACCTTTTTTCAGAAGTTCTTCCGTTGACTTGTTAATCTTATAGGTTGAACCATCCCGATTGACAGAGAAAATAATGCTCTTCGTCGTCTCATTGCCGGCCTTATCTACAGCTTCTGCCGTCAGCGTATAAATGTCATCCATACCTTCGCCGAAATTCAGGAAGGTAATAATCTGACCGTTGGCCGTTGTCGCTGTTGTAATCATATTGGAAACATCCACCCGGCCCCGTTCGCTTCCAACCAGGGTAATGGTAATTCCCTGAGCATCATAGTTTGTATCGGATAAAGTAATCACCGGTTCAACCGTACCCTTGTTGGCCGATTTATTTGCCACACCGGTAATTTCGACCTCCGGATTTGTCAGGTCGACAGTAAAGCTGTCCTGTGCATAATCTGCGGCCGCATTTCCGGCCAAATCCGTATAGCTAATATCAAAGGTGTAATCCGCATCACTGCCGAAGGTCACTGTTGCTGTATGGCGGTCGCCGCTGGTGGACCATCCGCTCACACCCGGTGTGGAAGCGCCGTTGGCTGTCGTCTGTACCGATACATTAGCTGCATTGAAATTGTGTTCTGTAATCGTGATCGTCGCCGTCCGTGAAGCATTGTAATAATTGCCGTTGCGGGCGTTGTTGTTATCGTAGGATACAGAAATCACAGGGTTGGTCTTATCAATGGTGATTTCAGCCATTGTTTCTGTATTGGACTTGTTACCTGCCAGATCATAGCAGTCATAAGTTACAGAATAGTCGCCGTCGCCGCTGAATGTTACTATACCCGTTGCCACTTCACCATTAATGGACCATCCGCTGAAGCTGTAACCGCTGCCGTTGCTGGCCGTTATTGTCGGCTGATAAGACTCATCAAAGTTACGTTCATTGACAGTAATCGTCAATACCTTTGTCGTGTTATAATATTTGCCGTTTGAAGCATCGGATGCATCGAAACTAAAGGATACTTTCGGTGCTTCATTGTCCACCTTCAACTGCTGTGTTTCAGAAGTTGCCGGATTGGTTGACCAGTCAGAAGCTGATACAGTAACCCGAACATCATTACTATAAAATGCTGTCGGGTCAATGGATACATGACCGGTCCAGTTCTGCTGATGAGCCGTCCGGGCAATATTTGCCAGTGTTCCTGATTCAACATAGCCAGTCGTTCCGTTGATAATCTTATACGTAATTTCCTTCAAGCCAGAATATACACCGTTAGGTGCCGGGTCTGTCACAGCAATATCAAATCCCGGATTATCTCCCGCACTGTAAACACCCTTGCCCCATCCTGGCGCTGTCGGTGTAATAGTTACTGTCGGCGCCGGGTCCACATTATCTGCCACAAGATTTTCTGTACTGAAGTAACTGATATTTCCTGCTTTATCAACAACCTTTTCATAAACAATAACATTCTGGTTTGCTCCCAGTGAAATTCTTCCGTTGTAAGCAGTCCAGTCATTCCGTTTTGCCAAATCTGCCTTAGTGAGCAGTTCAGAAGTTGACAGATACCAGGTGGATGCCACACCAGAAGTTACATCGGAACTTTCCATCGTTGCGCCCATGTCATTCTTTCCGAACAAACCAAAGGTAATCGTGCTGAGGAAGGACTCAAACCAGGTCTTTGTCGTGGCCGTATCATTGACAAGACCGTCTGCCGTAATGCTTCCTGACGGAGCCACCCTATCCAGAGTCACATAACCTACATTCACAGAAGCCCTGTTACCCGCCAAATCCGTATATTCAAAGGCAAAGCTATAATTGGCGTCTGTTTGAACGGCAATTTCATAATTCTTTTTATTTCCCGACGCTTTACTCCAGGTGGAATCTTTTGCTGAGGCCGACTGATGACCGGCGATAAAATCTCCCAGAATATCTCTGTTTCCCGAATCCTTCGCTGTCATTGTCAATGTAGAGATCACTGTACCATCCTCAGTGGCAAAATTCAGTTCATCCACAGAAACAACAGCTTTAAAAGAACTATAATCTGCATTCAGGTAAGCCGGAGTCGAAGCATTTGTACCGGCTTTAAATTCTTTTCCACTGCCGTAGCTGTAATAAGTAATATCCACAACCGGGGCTGTCTGGTCGACAACAAATTCCGGAATCGATTTTGTATCTGAGTTTCCGGCCTTATCTGTTACAGACACTTTCATCGTATATACATTATCCGCGTGGAAGGTCACAGTTACTACCGATTTTGATGTATCCGTACGATTTGCCTCGGCAGCTCCTTCATCAACAACGATACTGCTGATACCGAAATCTGCCTGACGTGCTTCTAATTCGGCTAATGATACGGTTACACCGTTAATCGTATATTGAAGAGCATTGTTAATATCCAAAAACCGCTCGGTAACCGTCGTTGTCAATACAACGTCTTTATTATAATATTTACCGTTTTGTACAGCGGCTTCAGACGTCACGCTGTTCTCAATGACCGGAGCAAGCTTATCGATCACGAAGGCATGACTGTAGGCGTTCTCAGATTTGATTTCGTTTCCTGCAAAATCCTTCGCTGTTGCCGTCACCTTAATTACTGCACTTGTATTATCCTCTACGCTCACTACCGGTTTCTGATTATTTTCATTGACAACCGTGGCTTCTTTATAGCCACTCAAATCTGCCACATTCGGAATCTCTCCTTCTTCTGTCGTCAGATAAGAATAATCCGTTGTCTTTTCGTCAATACTGATAGAATAATCAATTTTCGCAACACCAGAATAGATATTGCTTTCGTCCTTATCCGTCGCTGTAATCGTCACTGTCTGGTCGCTGCCCACGTAATTATAGCTCCGGGTTCCCTCACCATGATAAATATCAATGTTCTCAATAACGGAGCATTCAAAAATCATACCGTTGCTGGCATAAATCATCTGATTGCCCACATTATCAGTGACTTTGACAAATAAAATGTATTTTCCCGGCATTTCTGAAACAGCTACCGGTATCTGGACAATGCCGCTTCGAGGTGCATCCTCGAACATCAGACTTTCTTTATAGTCTTCATAGCTCTTGCCCGTTCCCTCACTACAGTTATAAATAGCATACTGCCAGTTTTTAATACCTGAAACCGCACTCGTTTCCGAATCTGTTACCGTTACGGTTACCGCCGTCTGCTCATTTTTGAAAATACCGAAGGTAATCGTCTCTGCCAGCTTATTCACTATCGGTGTTCCGTCCTCCATGGACAATTCCACCTGCGGTACAGCCGTATCCGCAATAAATTTAATACTAAACGGTTTCGAATATATCGTTCCGGCCTCATTGGTCAGATAGAAAGTTTTTGTGACATCAGTAAGATTAATTTCATCTTCCATTTTACCCGATAATGCCACGCCATTCGCTGTCACATTCGTTCCAGAATTTCCGTTTCCTATGTCGCCAGTCTGATTAGGTACTTCCCGCAGTATTGTATATACGCCGGTATCATCATTAATTTTGAACATCGCCTCAGCGCTGTAACCGTAATATACAGTCTCAGTTCCGACAGCATTGTCGTCCGGCTGCTGGTATACGTTTGTGCCACCGACCGCTACATATTTTGTAAAGCTGTCCACCGTTTCCGCCGTAATCGTCAAATCACTGACAGCCGGTGTCGTTTCATAAGTTGTATCATCTGTTATGGTAGAAGCATACACATAGTTGACTGGCGCATTTGCATCAGCATTTGCTTTAGCCAAATCTGCTTGAATAACATCTTCATTCAAGCCGATTTTTTCCCCTGTAGCTTCAAGATTAACAGAAACCGATGGCTTTTTGGAACTCTCAAGAACCGATTTGTTCTCACCGTCAACAAAACCTTCAAATTCCATATTAGCTTCCACCATCTGGATGACCTGGGTATTCTCCTCACGGAAAACCTTTGTGCCATCCTTGATTGTAACCTTTAAAGGCTTTTTGGCAATCGTTACTGTGGCGTTCACACTATCGATTTTAGCGATATCGCCCTCTTTTAACGTATAATTTTCATACCCGTTTCCAGGGAGGTTAATCGTCGTGGATGTAACTTCCTTATTCTCTCCGGCATTGGCGTCGGCCATTTTTCCGGTTCCTCTGACAGGATCAAATACACTGTCTTTATCCGCATCAACAAAACCTTCCACTGTTGCACTGACATTCACAGAAGTTTTCCCATCATAAACCCGGTCCACCGCCTCAACGCTGGCAATCGTCAGTTCCTTCGGAAGAATTTCATAAACAAAACCATCGGAAAAGTCGTCATAAACATTATTTCCGGCTTTTGTAATTTCCACATAAACCCTGCCGGCCGTTCTCGGCGTCAGGCTGACTTCTCCCTTGGCCGCATTCACAGAAACCTCTGCTTTATCTGACACTTCATCTATTTTATTACCATCCTCATCTGCAGCATAAACCTTGGCAGAATAGCGGTATTCACTGGAGTCGCTTTCAATACCACCGCCATTGGTAATCGACGCTATCACTGTTTCGCCGTCACCATAGGTAACCTTGACGTCCTCATCTTTTTTTATTTCAAAAGACTGGTCCAACTTATTCGCTGTATATGAAGCTGTCACACTTCCTGAATACTTATCACTGTCGATAATCTCCGCAGAAAAGGTGTGATTATTTCCGTCAGCCGGTGTCCATGAGAATTCTGCCTTCCCACTGGAATTCGCGGTCGAAGTATCCACGGCTCCATCAACACTTAACTGAACACTGACATTTGCCGGTGCACCGGACACAATGACCGTTACCGAACTATTTACTTTTCCTCCCTCCGCCGGGTCAAAGGATACACTTAAGTTGTTGCTGTAATCCAATTTATCTACAGTAATCTGTTTCTCGCAAATTAAAGTTCCCTCATGATTTTTCACTTGAAGATTAGCTGTTCCTTGCTTTAAAGCTGTTACCGTACAGCTCTTAGCATCCTGTTCGGTAATCTGGATACAATCCCCAGGCACCACAGACCATGTAAAGCCCAATGCAGCAATCCATACATCTAAATTTTCGCCTAGTAACGTATAAGTTTTTGAGTCATCTGTAAAAAGTGATTGTAACCCATCTATTCCTGTAACCTGATAATTCGGCGTTGCCGAAGCAATTGAAACATCGACTGTTAAATTATTAAAATCCAATGCACCTGTATTACCACTTAATTCATAATTATCACAGGTTACCGAATACGTGTAAACTGCTCCATCTTCTTTGACAATACTTACCGTTTCTGAAAAGTTTTCGTTTAGATTCTCTCTTTTCAAAATCTCGTCACCTTTAAATATGGTAAGTACTAGATTTCCCCAATCGACATCTCCTGTTTTTTCTGGCATTGTCACATTGAATGTGAAGTTCACCGGTTCATTTTCCGGGTCATTGCCCGGGTCAATCTCCACTGCATAAACTTGCAGCGATGAGACATCTCCGGTAAATACCGAACCGATGACCAGCAGAGCTGCCATAAAAAAGGCCAACGCTCTTTTCATCGTCTTTTTTCTCATTCTTCCTTTCCCTCTTTCTTATTCATTTTCATTGTTT
>CATYEA010000108.1 GCA_958405355.1 uncultured Lachnospiraceae bacterium | reverse complement strand
GTTTGTTGGTCAGCTTAAAATCCACCATAATTATACCTCCTGTTTAAGCTCTCATATTAATAGTTTGTCCAGGTACCTTTACCTGTACGAATACTTTGTACACTAATTATATAGCACATGAAGTGCTTCGTCAAGCATTTATCAATCATATTTTTCATATATTTCATATTTTTTTGTCCGAAAAAAGCCCTATGTTAGTGATTTTGCCATCCCACTTAACATAAGGCTTTTTTACTGAATATTATTGTAAATAATTTTCACAAATTTCTATTTTTCTCTGAAAATAACGCCAGTTACGGTCGGTCCCGCATTGGCTGCAATAGCCGCCCCGATTTGGTAAAAATCCACAGGTGCATAGCCGAGCAGGCGGGTCATTTCCTCCGCCATCTGATCTCTGATCTCTGTATTATCGCCATAAACAATCATGTAAGGAGTGCCTTTTTCGATGTCTGCCATGGTCTTCTCTGCGATTTTTTTCACAACTCGTTTTTCGCCGCGAACTGTCAATGCTGTGGAAATTACATGGTCATAGATCCGCATGATCGGTTTAATCCCAAGCTTATCGCCGACAAAAGCCGCCGCACTTGGAATTCTGCCGCTCTTACTGGCATATTTTAATGTATATGGTACAAAGTAAATCACACAGTGATCCACCCAGTCTTTTGCAAATGCTGCGATTTCCCCGGCCGTTTTCCCTTCTTTGACCATCTTGGCCGCTTCAACAACGGCATAGCCATAAGCTCCGGTGTAGCTTCTGGAATCGATGCTGTGAACTTTAAACTTCCCTTCGGCTTCCGGATGGTCTTCCAGAAAAAGCTTATAGGCCATCAGTGAATTATCATAAGTAGCCGAACCTTCTCTGTTAATCAGAATACCGATCAGATCCGTATATCCTTCTTTATAAAACTTCTCATACATTTCCTGAAACTCAAACGCTGTCACCTGAGATGTCGTCGGAATACCGTCATATTCTCCCATTAACTTATAAAACTCTTCATTATTAAAATCTACCCTGCTGACATAAGATTTATCACCCATTACAATATTGAAATTAACCATCTCGATATCCAGACTCTGCTCTCTTTCGTAGGTAATATCGCTGGCAGAATCAGTAAATATCTTTATCTTTTCCATTGACTATTGTCCTCCTCTTTCATTCGCTCAAATCGAACAGTTACAGTATAACATATTTTATATCCAAAATACATAATCTTGAAAAATTACTTCCTCATCTTTCTTATTTTTATGATAATATAATCTCAGACCACAAAACAAGAGGAAGTAAAAAATCATGATGAGCCACGAAGAGACCATTAAGAAAGAAAAAATATATTTTGAGTTAGTTACACGACTTGGCAGTGAAATGCTGGAAAATGGCGGGGAAATTTTCCGTACCGGAGATGTCATGACTTATGCCGCCCATGCTCTGGGACTTAAAGATTTTAATACCTTTGTCATCGCCAACGGAATCTTTGCATCCATGCTGACCGATGGACAGACCTACTCCTGCCGTGTCCGTTATATTTCACTATCTCCGATAAATATCTGCCGATTGGAAGCATTAAATACCTTATCCCGAAGAATTGTCGCCGGTCTGAAAGACACAAAAGAAATCGAAGCTGAACTGAACCGGATTCAATCCCTTGAATCTTCCAATAACCTAATGAAAATCATCAGCTCCGGGTTTGGCAGCGGTGGTTTCTGTTATCTGTTCGGAGGAAGTTTTTTTGATGCTCTGACTGCCTTTTTAGCCGGATGTATCCTCTATATCTTTGTATTGTACCTGCTGCCAAAACTGGCCCTTCCAAAAATCATGTACAATATTGCTGCAAGCATCATTGCCGCCTGCGCCTGTATATTCCTGTACTCGGCCGGACTCGGAGACAAACTGGACCGCATTACCATCGGAGCACTTTTCCCCCTTGTTCCCGGAATTGCACTGACGAATTCTTTTCGTAATTTCCTGGAAAATGATTACCTGGCCGGTCTTGTCCGACTTGTAGATGCGCTGGTAACTGTTGGCGGCATTGCCATCGGCGTCGGAATTGCGACGGCACTATTTTTATAATACAGGAGGTACATATGATGGAAATATTATTTCAATTAATCGCAGCTTTTATAGGAACCATTTCATTTTCCGTACTGTTCAGTACACCGAATAAATACCTGCCCCAGTGCGGCCTGGTCGGCGTCCTGGGATGGGGTGTATATCTTTTGACCCTCAGTCTTGTTGGCTCCTCTGCAGCGGCCATTTTCGCTGCAAGTACCATCCTGACAATCTGTGCCAGATATCTTGCCCGTTTCTATAAGGTGACAACGACCCTCTTCCTGATTTCAGGAATTTTTACCCTCGTCCCGGGATCAGGTATCTATTATACAGCCTACTATACCATTACCGGACCAGGAGAAACCGCCCTTTACTATGGCATGAGCAGCTTAAAGACCGCCATCGCCATCGGTCTCGGAATCGGTGTTGCCTATTCCTTACCGCCAAAACTTTTCGGTTGGAAGAGACGGAGTTAATATTGGCTATAAATATCCGGAAAAGGTTCCAGGCTCCGTCTTAAAATTCCCTGAGTATGTGCAATGAGAATTCCATAATTTGTCATTGGTATTCCCTGCTCTTTCGCGTATTTCTGCCGATATTTCATCTCCCGCTCATTCAACATGCAGCCGCCGCAATGAACGATCAAGCTATACCCGCTTAAGTCCTCCGGAAACTCCGTGCCTGAACTCCATTCATACTGAAAATGTTTTCCTGTATATTCTTCGATCCAGCGCGGTATTTTTACAGTGCCTATATCATCGCATTGCCGATGATGCGTACAACCCTCAGATATAAGAATCCTTGCGCCCTCCTCTAACTGATCCAATACCCCGACACCCTGTACCGTCGATTCCAGATTACCTTTATAACGGGCAAAAAGGATAGAAAAGGATGTCAGCATAATATCCTCCGGCGTATCCTCAGCCACCTTCCGAAACGCCTGACTGTCCGTAATGACCATCTTAGGCTTCTTGCCCAGTTCTTCCAAAGTCTGTTTCAATTCCGAATCTTTTACAACGATTGAAACTGCATCTGCCTCCAATATATCTCGAATGGTCTGCTGCTGAGGCAGAATAAGCCGCCCTTTCGGCGCCGCGGAATCAATCGGCACGACCAGAACAACAAAGTCCCCTGGCTGGATCAAATCCGCTGCAATTCGCCGTTCTGAAGCCTCCTTAACAGCCAGATGGCCAATTTTTTCCTTCAGGCTGTGAATGCCAGTCCCCTCTTTTGCACTGATCCAAATATGAGGATCCTCCGCACCAAAAGAGCATACCGTACATAAATCACTTTTATTTAATGCGATCACATAAGGAATTTTTTTCTCTTCGAATAAATGAATCAGCTCTTCATCTGCACTGGTCGTACCCGTGGTTCCATCGACAACAAGTACAGCCACATCTGTTTTATTAAGTACCTGACGGGTTTTCTTCACCCGCTGTTCTCCCAGTGTTCCTTCATCATCGATTCCCGGTGTATCAATGATCATCACCGGACCTATCGGAAGTAATTCCATCGTTTTATAAACAGGGTCTGTCGTCGTTCCTTTGATCGGAGAAACAATGGCTAAAGCCTGTCCTGTCACCGCATTAACAACGCTGGACTTACCCGCATTTCTTCTTCCAAAAAATCCTATATGCACCCGGTTTGCCGCCGGTGTCTGATTCAAACCCATTCTTTTCTCTCCTTTCCGCTGCCATGAGTATAAAATAAAAGGCGCTTTCGTCCGAAGAACCGTAACGGAGGTCTATGTCCGGTTCTTCTTCGAAAACCCCTTTTTATTCTACCTTTATTTCGGAATTTCTTCAAGCTCATTCATGGAAAGAAGCATATAACGGTCCACATCAAAATGACGCTTTCCCACTTTCCGAACAGCTTTTACATCCCGGCGTTTAATCGCCTCAATAATTCCCAAATGATCCCGATGAATAGACTTCATAGAATCCGGGAACATATCTTCCATCAACATGATTCGCTGTCCGCTGGATTCATACAGCGTGTGTACCAAAATTGGAAAAATATCATTATGAGTCGCCTTTGCAATCTGCATATGAAGCTTCAGATCCAAATTCCCATATCCGGTTTTTTCACTGAGATTCTTCTCCATCTGCTCATAGATTTTTTCCATGGCATCAATATCGTCTCTATCTGCGTTTAAAGCAGCCTTCTCAAACATCGCCAGCTCTAAAACTTCCCGAACTTCAAGCACCTGCATTTGGCTGTGACGATCCTCCTCCAGGATACTCTCAAAATGTTTGGCAAAGCTAGCCTTTTGCTTATCTGTCACATAGGAGCCTTTGCCCGGTCGGATTTCTATCAAGCCTCTGTCACCGAGCAGCACTAAAGCTTCTCTCAGGACATTCCGGCTAACGCCATATTCCTGAACCATCGTCCGTTCTGACGGAAGCTTTTCTCCCACCGACATTCCTTTAATTCTTTCTTCCAGCTTTTTATATATATCAGTATACAGGTAATCCACCGGCCGCCCCTCCTTTTTCAAAATTTATACCAAGCCCAATTTGTATAACCCTTTTTATTTGAAATGGCACCAGTATGTATCACACACTGATGCCATTTCTAACATGTATGCTTTATATGCTCTTAATAGCTTTTTTATTTAGAGAATAACGCCTACGTAACAGCAAACACAAAGGATAACCAGGTAAAGAACACACCATTTAAGTGTTGCACTCATGATCTTACCATCAGAACCAGCCACACTGATAGCTGCAGCGGCCATCGCGATACTCTGTGGAGAAATCATCTTACCAGCTGTTGCACCTGCGGAGTTCGCAGCTACCAGCCAAGTAGGATCGATATTCAACTGTCCGGCAATTTCTGTCTGCAGTTTTGCAAACATAACACATGCAGATGTTGCACTACCTGTAACGAAACATCCAATACCACCGATAATCGGAGCGATGAATGGATAGAAGCCACCTGTCAAAGCTACTAAACCATTAGCTAATTTAGTAACCATACCAGCGTAACCCATCAATTTAGCGATTGCTACGATGAATACTACGGTTGCTACGGCTTTCCAGTATTTCTTAATAGTTGCGACAAATTCTGCACCAAGGTCAGCAACACTTGCTCCCTGAATCAGACCACCGATAATACCTGCAAGGAACATCCACACACCTGGTGTATTAATCCATGAGAAGGATAATGCACCGGCATTTTCTCCTGCATAAATTGTAACTGTAGACTTAATTGCTCCTAATGCGGAGTTGATCGGAGGAACCAGTTTAGAGGATCCAAGAATGAAGATAACGATCAATACATAAGGAATCCAAGCTTTTGCAACGCTCATCTGAGGTTTTGCTGAAGCTGCGCCTGCCGCCTCGTCTTTCTTTTCGAGCAAATATTCTTCCGGAATATCTGCATTGGATTTACGTCCCATAATTACAACTGCTACTAAGGAAATGATAGCACCGATTGTAACGGAAAGCTCTGGACCAACAAATGCAGAAATTGCATAAAATGGTACATAGAAAGATATTACGGATACAATTGTAATAGGCATAACGCCTTTAAGTGCTTTTGGAGATCCACCAACTAACCAAACGATTACGAATGGGGATAAAATACACAGACCTGCAAGTAACAGGGATGTAGGTGCAGATAAGGAGATCATATCGATTCCCATTGCTTCAAAACCTGCTGTATTGTAAGCACTGATCGTCGGTGTACCAATGGCACCGAAAGCAGGGGATGCTGCATTACCGATCAAACAGATAACAGCGGATGCGATTGGATCAAATCCAAGACCTACCATCATGGCTGCCGGAATAGCAACGGCTGTACCGAAACCAGCAATACCTTCCATGAAGTTACCGAAACACCAGCCAAGAATCAACGCTGCAACACGTTTATCATTGGACACAGATGCCAGCATGTTCTTGATAACATCCATACCACCTGTACGAAGACTCAGGTTGTATACGAACATGGCACCAAACATAATGATACCGATTGGCCAGATGGCTGCCAGAGCACCTTCTAATGCGCCTGTGCCAACTTCGACTACTGACATACCATATACAGCGATACATTCAACAGCTGTAATGATAAGACCTATGCCGCAGGCATTAAAACCTGACATCTTAAATGCTGTCATAGAAATGATCAGCCATGCAATAGGTATAATTGCGAGAATAACTTGTAATAACATAACCCTCTCCCTTTCTTTGGTTTAAATTGTTTTTAACTGGTCCTACCAGTTCTACCAGTTACTATGTTGCCATTATAACACCCTTTGGCGAAATTGTCTATAAATTTTTATCGTTAATTTAATAACTTTTGACAACTTGTACAAGGGGCGCGAAAATGGTGCTTTTTTATATAGTTTTTACATAAAAGCTATGGTCTGGGCCAACGGATTTTTTATCTGTTTACACAAAAAATAATAGATCCATGAAAATCCATGAATCTATCATCTTCTCTTTAAAGCGCGAGACGGGATTCGAACCCGCGACCCTCGCCTTGGCAAGGCGATACTC
>CATYEA010000107.1 GCA_958405355.1 uncultured Lachnospiraceae bacterium | reverse complement strand
ATACCATCTCCGCCTGCAAAGCTGCGGAGATGGCAATGATTACACAGCCTATGGTATTTCCCGTTCCGGATGTATTACAGCTCCTATTATAGAAAAGGCTATTGGCCGGGAATTAAAATCTATCCACCCAAAACCATCCCGAAAAGGGTGCGGCTGTCTGCCCTATAGCGATATTGGCGCCTATAATACCTGTCCCAACGGCTGCCGCTACTGCTATGCTACAAAGGATACCGCTTTGGCGGCTGAAAGCTGTCGCAAGCACAATCCCTTGTCCCCGCTGTTAAACGGAGAACTGCTTCCGGGAGACGAAATTATCCAGGCGAAACAGGAAAGTTATCTGGAACCCTATGTACAGCTGCGGCTGGATTTATAGCCTCTTATCTATTTTTCAAAATCCAGCCTCAGAAGTCCTTTCCCATTTGGAAGTTCCCGTTCTATTTCAAAAATATGGTGATAACCGATCTGGTCCATCGCCTGTATCAATCCATTCCTGTCGATTTTATGGTGAACTTCATTCAAATCATCAAAAACATGCAGATAGGGAGAGTCTGAAACAAAGCCATCCGACCGGTTGATCTGAATGATTGCTGACACATACTTTGGAGCCGCTTTGGAAATAGCTCTTTGAAAATTTTTATATCCGACATATTCAATAAACAAATTGGCAACTAAAAGTTCTGCTTCCGGCAAATCCACATTTTCTTTCTGCAGATCGCAGAGTACCGTTTCAAAAATTCCTTTCAATTCCGGATAACGTTGAACACAGGCCTCCAGATAATCCCGGTTAATATCCACACCATAAACCTTTTCTATTTTTTCCGGCCGGACATGATTTAAACCATTACCTCCGGCGATGCCTAAAATCATCATTGTCTTTGCCGGATATCTATAAAACTGGTCATACATCATTTCATTCATCACCTGAAGCTGCATGACCGAATCCAGCTTCATATGATTCTCATAATCATCAAGATGAATGTTTTCCCATGGATTTGACATAGCTTTCTCTCCCTTCTATTTTCTAACCCATATGTAAATCAGCATACAAATTAACACAATATTCTCAACGATGATAATAACTCTTGAAAATTTTTTCTCCGGCCCCGTTTCCCAGGCACTTTGCTGGAAAATACCGTCATCGCTTCGGTGATTTTTATACCGAAAACCATCAATTACATAATGCCAGCCCGAATCATCGGTGTAAACATCCACTTCCGGAGAACCCAGTACCTCGTAAACCGACCATGAATAAGGTTCACTAAGAATCTGTCTCGGTGCATAGCTTATATTGTCATAAACTTCGATAACCAATCTGTATTCATATTCCTCATGGACTCTGCCTTTCGCAGTCACCTTCCGCTGCATCTGCCGTTCATAACTAATAATACGGCCCTTTTCCGGTGAACGGTTCATGGCCTGCCGATGAAGCTTCCGATAATAAAATGCTTTTTGTATTTTCTGAACAGCAATAACCGCCGGCATTATACCTGCAGCAGCAAATAGAAGCATTGACGGCCCCAGTGACTCCGAGCATAAAATATCCTGAAAAATACTTGAGTACCAGACTCCGCAAAATAAAATCAGAGTTGCCGCACCATCCATGCTTTCCTGTTTGGTTCTTATCTTTCTCACCTTGTCTCACCGCCTCCGTCACATCAATCCATAATCGGACGCTTCAACCTTAAGTACAAAATAATTTCGATTTACTGTCAATAAACCTTCCCTCTGCATTTTGCTCAGTTCATTGGACATGGCACTCCGGTCCACACTCAGATAATCGGCCAACTGCTGCCGGTTAAAGGGAATGCTAAACTGAAAGCTTCCCTGTCTGGTCGCCTGATAGGACAAATAAGAAAGGAGCCGTCCCCGAATCGATTTCGATGTGGTATGAAAGATCCGCCGGGAAAGATTCAGGTTTTTCTGTGCCGATATGGTCAGGAGATTCTGTATGAGCCGACCTTGACCATGGCCTTCCCCGGAACCATTTTGAAGCCCCTGCCCCACATTTAAGAAAATAACTTCCACCGCCTCTGATGCAACAACACTGACCATCATTGGCTCTCCCGGAACACAGGCATAAGTCTCGGCAAATACCTGTCCCGGCCCGATATTATCCAAAATACTTTTATTTCCCCAAACATCGTCATTTTCAATATTCACACGACCGGACAAAACAAGTCCCAGCGACTGGACCACATCGCCGGCCCGAAAAATCACCTCTCCCTTAAAAAAATGCTGCTGCCTTGCCCCAAGACAATCCAGCATGTTTTCAATATCTTCTTCAGACATTCCCCGAAACAGGACCGTTTTCGACAAAAAATTAAAATCCAATTTTTCTCCCTCCGTTGTTAAAACAACATACTTGTTGTTATTATTGTATTATACTGTCCTCATGAAGTCAATAAACAGGCAAACCTAAAGGAGGATATCGATATGATTCGTAAAATTATAAACATTGATGAAGAAAAGTGCAACGGCTGCGGTCTCTGCGCCCAGGCATGCCACGAAGGTGCCATTGGCATGGTAGACGGTAAAGCGAAACTTCTGAGAGATGATTACTGTGATGGTCTGGGCGATTGCCTTCCGGCCTGTCCGACGGGAGCCATCACCTTTATAGAACGGGAAGCCGCCGCTTATGATGAAGCTGCGGTTATGGAAAATAAAAAGAAACAGCAGCTTGCTTCCGAAAAACCTCTGGCCTGCGGCTGTCCTGGAAGCCAGTCCCGCCAGATTCGGCGCGATGACACGCCTGCCGTCCATCCAGCTTCCGCGCATACGCAGACGTCACACTCCACACTGGCTGCAGACTCTCAGCTTCGTCAATGGCCGGTTCAGATCAAACTGGCTCCGGTGAATGCCCCTTATTTTAACGGCGCCCATCTTCTGATCGCTGCCGACTGTACAGCCTATGCCTACGGCAATTTCCATCAGGATTATATCCGCGGCAAAATCACACTGATCGGCTGTCCAAAACTGGACGAAGGTGATTACAGCGAAAAGCTGACCGAAATCATTAAAAATAACGATATTAAAAGTCTTACCATCGTGCGGATGGAAGTTCCATGCTGCGGCGGTATTGAACGAGCTGCTGTCACAGCCTTAAAAAACAGTGGTAAATTCATTCCATGGCAGGTTGTCACGATTTCTACTGACGGCCGCATCCTTGACCGTTAAATCGGACCAATAGCATAAAAGCGGCGAGAATATCTCTCGCCGCTTTTCATATCCATAGAATCTTATTTC
The DNA here is from genome assembly GCA_958405355.1 of uncultured Lachnospiraceae bacterium. Classification (GTDB taxonomy): domain Bacteria; phylum Bacillota; class Clostridia; order Lachnospirales; family Lachnospiraceae; genus Frisingicoccus. Next base: position 3,419 of record CATYEA010000107.1, on the reverse strand, counting down.
AATATAAAGGTAAATTTCCTGTAATCGGGTCTACTTTTTCTGCCGGCTGAGGTTCCAATGCCAGACAAGTATAGGTTGGTTCTCCATGAAATTCCGTCATTCCCGCATCACAGATCAGAGCAGAAATAATTCCTGCTTCCTTGGCCTGACGGTCAATCTCGAGAAGTTCCTCTTCCGAATCCACGTAAACGCAGATTTTAGCAACCCCTTTGTTAAACCATTCACTCAATGGGGTCGGCTCCTGACCGGAAGTTTCCAGCCGGATGCCATCTCCCACCGTCCGCACCTGAGACAGCCTGTCTTCATGTTCCAATGCCATCAATACAGCGGTCACACAGGCGTGTCCCGCCTGCGCCGCAATCTTACCTTTACGCATTTTCAAATCCCGCCGTACAACAATCATCTGCTTCGATTGATACATAACAGCCTCCAATGCTAATTATTTAAATTCATATTTATATTCGCCTGTGGCCGGATCATAGATCAAACGGCTGTGTGCCCCTTCCAAAACAACCGGATCAGGTTCTGGCTCCGGAACGGCTTCTGGCTCTGATTCTGATTCGGCTTCCAATTCCACTGTCGGTATTTCCACAGTTACCGTATCCGCTTCTGCCATAGCTTCTTCAATCACTTCCGTATCCAACTGAATCGTATCGCCGGCAACCCCACTGACTTCCACATCTTCTTCAGCTGCTGTCGCCGCCATTTCTGTCATTGCTGCTGTCGCCGCTGCTGCCGCTGATACTTCCGGTTCTTCTGCATTAACCGCCTTTGCTGTTGTGGCTTCCGGTTCCTCTGCGCTGACTGCTTCTTCTGTTGTGGCTTTCACTTCTTCCGCCGTAACTGCCGCTGCTGCCGCCGCCTTCAAAGTCTGATTTTCTTTCTCAGAGACTCTGGCATAGACCTCCGACATATCTTCCTTATCGTCATCGTCTTTTGTACCCATTGCCATCGGACGATCGGAAATTAATTTTGCTGCCACAATGCCGCCTATGATAACCGCTGCTACAGCAATAACGATTAAAACCCAGCGAATCGGAAATCCTGAAGATTCACCATTGGAAATCAATGGTGTTTTTAAAGATTCACTTTCTTTGTCCTCTGTTTCTGTCTTATTACGGCTCTCCCGGCTCTCAGTTTTTTTAGTTTCCAGCGTTTCTCTTTCAGACTCCTGGGATTTTCTGTTTTCATTATCGTCATTTGTTCCAGCCATCGGAGCAGCCGGAACTCCATAGTATACCGTTCCATTATTTGCGGATGCATATGTGTTATTTCCGGTGTTTCCGGCGCCGCCATTATTATCTCCCGGCCTCTGTGCATAACTTACGGTCAAAGTCGCCTGAGTATAGTTTCCGGCTTTATCCCGTACAAGAACGGTATAATTTCCGGCCGACGTCACCTGATGGGTTGAAGTGCTTGTCCAACTCACACCGCCATCCCAGGAATATGCCTGGTCAGCCAGGCCTGAATGAAGATCTGAGGCGCTGGCTGACAACGTCAGGCTGCCGCCCTCTCCTTCATATAATACACCGCCATCAGCAATATTTACCCGTACTGTCGGCTCTGCTTTATCAATATTATCCACTGTAATACTCTGTTTTGTCTTATTTTCCAGAGCATCACGGACTACGAAATCAATGGTCGTATTTTCTTCAACTGTAATAGAATTATCTGTTGTCCAGGTTTTTCCCCCATCAAAAGAATAGGCGCCCTCCGGATGAAGGCCGGAGCCTTTGGCTCTTTCAACAATTTCGCCCGTCACATCCTCCGTATCATCCTCTGCCGTATCACCAGACAGTTTATCGATATTATCAGATGCTGTTTCGTCTGCTTCCTGATAATCTTCACACTCAACCGTTATTTTTACAGGGCCGCTGGTCCATTCGGATACGTCTTTAGTCACGCTGACGATTTCAGGTCCTGTCATATCAATATTCTGTACATCCACCTGAATAGCCTCTGCCGTCAACCCGCTTCCTTCTGGCAACTGGAGCGTCACCGTATAAATGCCATTTTCCTTCACCGTATATGTCTTTCCGGTCGAAGCAGTGTCACTCTGGTCTTCCCGCCATAAAAATGAAACCTCCGGAAGTGTTTTCCCACTGTCCGGTACAGCTGAAGCTGTTAAGATGATCTCTTTTGCCCATTCCTCCGTATCTTTCTCACAGCCAAACACCCCGGCCTGCTGATTCTTTGTATCCTTAATCGGTTGACTATACTCTGTTTTTTCCGCACCATATACAATTATCGGTACGGCCAGAGCCATGATCAAACCGGCTGTCGCAATTCTTTTAACCGCTGCCATTTTTGATTGTGCCTCCTGATTGTCTATATTTCTTCACATTTATATATAATAACACCAGGGGTAGGGGGTAGGTCAAGAGAAAATGTCATTTTTTGTAACATTTTTTTAATTTTTGTGAAATATAGTTAATTATTACTTAAAATTCGTTTTTCAAACTCCGGGTAAAAAGGGATTCCAATGCTTCTGATGGTTCACGACCCTCATAAAGAACTTCATAAACCGTATGACAGATTGGCAGTTCCACATGATATTCCTTTTCCAGCTTCATCAAAGCTTTTACAGTAAAATAACCTTCTGCCAAATCATCACTTTGTTTTCCCTGAACAAATAACTCGCCAAAACGCCGATTATGACTGAACTCAGAAAAAACCGTGGCCTCATAATCTCCAAGATGGCACAAGCCATAAGCTGACAATTCGTTACCGCCCATCGCCTTGATCAGCCGGGCAACCTCCCGTGTTCCCCGTGACATCAAGGCTCCTTTTAAGGTGGATAAATGAAAACCATCCAACATTCCCGCTGCAATACCGATAACGTTCTTTGCAGCGCCACCGATTTCATTACCGATTAAATCCTGACCATAATAAAAACGAATCAATGAACTGGAAAATTCCTCCACAAGCTGAGACTTTGTCTGTTCATCCAAACTGTCTATGACCATACAATTCGGTATACTATTGGTAAACTCCTGAACATGTCCCGGTCCCAACCAAACAGCCACCGAGTTCGATTCATCCAGATTTTCTTCGGCAATCTGGGACAATCGTCGTCCTGTTTCAATTTCAATACCTTTCATACAGAGAACTATTTTCTTTTCTCTCAACTTCAAGACTTTCAGTTCCTCCATCAGTTTCTGAAGGCCCTGAGAATTAATGGATATAACAACGACATCTGACTCAGCCGCAATGGATAAATCTGTCGTTAATCCAACCGACTCCGGCAAAGTCAGCAAATTATTTTTCCTCTCTTTTAAAAAGCGCTGCATATGGGCTGAAGTTTTTCTCCCATATAAAAACACCTGATGTCCGATAGAATCCAGATACCAGGTAATAAACGAGCCCCACCGCCCGCAGCCAATCACTGTAATCTTCATCTCTTCGTCTCCTCCATACAA
>CATYEA010000106.1 GCA_958405355.1 uncultured Lachnospiraceae bacterium | reverse complement strand
GAACCCTGGATATAATTTTTATCAAATATAACTATTCGGATCTGATCTGTCATTCCAACGAAGACCCGGAATAAGAGGAACGGCATATTCAGGATATGTTTGATAAAAATGTGGATGGACTGATTTATGTTTCCGGGATGGAAGCCATCAGTCCGCTGGTAAAAAGTCCGAGGGTGCCGGTCGTATTCATTGACCGTTCACCGAAGAATGCGGAATTTATTGTTCAGTCGGACAATTATCGGGGTGGTTATCTGGCCGGAAGAGAACTGTGCGAGAAGGGATGCGTAAGACCTTTATTGATTCGGGATTTTCGTATGGCATCGACTATTCAGCAGCGCCGGAAAGGATTTCTGGATGCTCTGGCCGAGTATGGAAAAACCTGTGAAGGGGATTTTGAAATTACGATCCTGCCGGATTATAAATCGGCCAAAGAAAGGGTTGCTGAATTTTTGAGTGAAAGAGGATGCTGTTTCGACGGCGTTTTTACAACAAATGATATGATGGCTCTGGGAACTATACACGCCCTGGCTGAGGCCGGGTACAGTGTGCCGGGGCAGGTAAAGATTGTCGGATTTGATAATGTTTCCTTGTCGGAATTTTGCAATCCTCCGATGACGACCATTGCTCAGGATACGGAACAGATGGCCCTCGCGGCGGCCGAGGCTCTGCTCAGGCTGATTCGAAAAGAGCCGATCAGCCAAAAGGAATATGTAGTTCCGATTCATTTGGAAGTCAGGAACACAACATAAATAACGGACTTTATTTGAATTGACATAAATGTAGTAACCCGTAAATGAAGAAAAAGGAGGATTCTATGCAAACATTAGTCAAAATGGAAGGCATTACCAAAGAATTTCCTGGTGTCAAAGCCCTTGACAATATTTCTTTGGAGATTAATGCAGGTGAGGTGCATGTCCTGTTAGGGGAAAATGGTGCAGGGAAATCCACACTAATGAAAATTCTCAGCGGCGTTTATACACCAACGTCGGGGAAAATTATTGTAAAAGGAAAAGAATATTCGAAGCTTACACCGCAGGATTCCTATGATTTGGGAATCAGCATTATTTATCAGGAATTGAGTGTTATCAATGAACTGTCGATTCTTGAAAATCTGTTTGTAGGCAAGCTGCCGACAAAGAAAGCAGGCATTATTCCTGTAGTTGATTATGCTAAGATGCGGGAAGTTGCAGCGGATGTATTGGGAAAAGTAGGTGTCCACAGAGATCCAAATCTTTTTGTTGAAAAGATAAGTATTTCTGAAAAACAGCAGGTTGAGATTGCAAAAGCCCTGGCTTCAAAAGCAGATGTCATCATCATGGATGAGCCGACGACCTCTCTGACACCTTCGGAAACCGAGCATTTGTTTAAAATTATCCGTCAGTTAAAGGCTGAGGGAAAGGGTATTGTTTATATCAGCCATAAGATGAAGGAAATTAAGGAAATCGGCGACAGAGTTACCGTATTAAAGGACGGTACTTATGTTGGAACCCGGAATGTGGCCGATGTTGAGGTCGATGACCTGGTAGCCATGATGGTCGGACGTAAGATTCAGGGAACTTATCTGAATGAGGAATGTCAGGATTTCTCTAATGAGCCGGTATTCTTCGAAGTGAAAAATATTTCCAGAAAAGATCAGAAGGTCAAAAATGTATCCTTCCAGCTTCATAAAGGCGAGATTCTTGGTTTTGCCGGTCTGGTTGGTTCGGGACGAAGCGAACTGATGAATGCCATTTTTGGTGCGGAGCCGAAATCTGAAGGTAAGATTTTTATGGAAGGTAAAGAATTGAAGATCAATAATCCATACGAAGCCATCAAGAATGGCCTTGGTATGGTTACGGAAAACCGCCGTGAGACCGGTTTCCTGGATAATTTTGATATCAAACAGAATATTTCTATTGTACCTTATATCAAGGAATCCGGTGGAAGCGGTGTCATTGGTTTGACGAATGATAAAAAAGAACTTGAGTATGCCAATCAGCAGTGTTCTGATATTCGTGTAAAGATGCGGGATATTAACCAGAATATTACCGAGTTGTCCGGTGGTAATCAGCAGAAGGTTATCCTTGGCAAATGGCTGGCCGCAGAAAGTAAACTGATTATTTTTGATGAGCCGACAAAAGGTATTGACGTGGGCAGTAAGAGTGAAATATATATTCTTATGCGAAAACTTGCCAATGAAGGCAAGGGCGTGCTGGTTGTATCTTCCGAACTTCCGGAATTGCTTTCCGTATGCGATACGATAGCTGTTTTCCGTGAAGGCGAAATCCGTGGAATTTTCAAAAATTCGGAAGCAACCGAAGAGAAGATTGTAAAAACATCCACAGGCGAATAGAAAAAGGAGATTGAAACGATGAGTGAAAATAATGCAAAGAAAAAAATGTCATTCGGCGAAGCGTGGCAGAAATTTGGTACTATTGGTATCTTTGTTTTGTTATTAGTTATTCTGGCGATCATCAAGCCGAGCAGTGTATTTTCTGCAAGCAGTGTGCCGCAGATTTTGAAACAGAGTTCGGTAAATATTCTTTTGGCTCTTGGTGAGTTCTTCGCCATCCTGATTGCCGGTATCGATTTGTCCATAGGTTCTGTGGCTGCACTGACCGGACTTTTTGCCGCAAAAATGATGATCAGCGGTGTTCCTGTACCTCTTGCAATTATTGCATGTATTTTATTAGGTACTTTATTTGGATTTATCAATGGTACGCTTGTTAACAAGACAGGACTTCATCCATTTATTGTTACACTGGGTACCCAGTCCATTTTCAGAGGTGTGACCCTTGTATTATCCAATTCCCGTTCCGTATACGGGTTCCCGGTATCCTTCACTTCATTGATGAGCGGAAGTATCATCGGTATTCCGATTCCGGTTATCATTGCTTTGATTGCGGCGGTTATTCTCTGGTTTGTTACGACAAAATGTAAAGTCGGACGTAATATTTACGCATTGGGTGGAAATATTGATGCGGCCTGGTATTCAGGTATCAATGTAAACCTTCACCGTTTAATCGTATTTATGATTTCCGGTACATGCGCCGGTCTGGCCGGTGTTGTACTTCTGGGCCGTGTAGGCGCTGCAGAACCAGCTGCAGGAACAGGTTTTGAAACTTACGCCATCGCTGCTTCCGTTATCGGCGGTACAAGCTTTATGGGTGGTAAAGGTAAGATCCCAGGCGTTGTTGTCGGCGGTCTGATCATCGGTTTGATCAACTACGCTATGACAGCTCTGACACTGCCATCCACATATCAGCAGATCGTTATGGGTGCATTGATTATTATTGCCGTAACTATTGATACGGTTGTTGGTAGAAAATCCTGATAAAATGTGTTATATTGCACAATGGAAAACGGCTTCTTTTGAATTGCATTATGCAAATAGATATAGTAGAATATAGATGATTTAGAGTATTAGGCATCATTAAGGAGGACTGTATTTTATGAAACCATTATTTAATCCTTCTCTGATGTGCATGGATTTATTGAACATCAAAGAACAGATTGAAATTTTAAATGAGAGAGCTGATATGTACCATGTCGATATCATGGATGGACATTTTGTAAAAAATATTACATTGTCTCCGGACTTTGTGAAGGCAATCAGCAAAGTTGTTAAGATTCCGATGGACTGTCATCTGATGGTGACAGACCCGGATGACTATATTGAGAGCCTGGCGAAAGCCGGTGCCGGATATATTTGTCCGCATGCAGAGACGATTAATTCAGACGCCTTCCGGATTATCAATAAAATCCGTGCCAATGGATGTAAAGTCGGCGTTGTTTTGAATCCGGCAACACCTTTGTCCTATATTCAGCATTACATTCATCTGGTAGATAAGATTACCATTATGAGTGTGGACCCTGGATTTGCAGGACAGCCATTTATCCGCGAGATGCTGGTTAAGATTGCTGAAGCAAAACGTCTGAAAGAAGAGAATGGTTACAAATACATTATTGAAGTTGACGGTTCCTGTAACGCCGGTACATTCAAAGAGCTGGCCGAAGCCGGAACAGAATGCTTCATTGTAGGTACATCCGGACTCTTCAATCTTGACGAGGATTTGACCGTTGCATGGGATAAGATGATTGAGAATTTCAATGCCTGTGTAAATGCTTAAATGCAGAAAGGACGAGCTATGAAGTACGTTATAGGCATTGATATCGGCGGAACGAATCTGAGAATTGGAACAGTAGACAGGGAAGGAACACTGATGAACTTTGAAAGAAAGTCCAGTGCATCCCTTGTATCCGAAAATGCGGTTCAGAATCTTGGAAAAGAGCTGAAATCCTACATTGAGAGATACCAGCTTGAAGGGCAGGTCGGTGCGGTTTCAGTGGGTGTGCCGTCAATCGTAAGCAAAGATAAAAGCTTTATTTATTCGACACCGAATTTAAAAGGTCTTGAAAATATTGATTTGGGAAATCTGTTAAAAGCTTATGCCAATGTTCCGGTGTTTGTGGACAGAGATGTGAATTACCTTTTGGTCAATGATATTAAGACTCATCATCTCGACCCGGAACGGGAACGGACGATTCTTGGATTTTATCTGGGAACAGGCTTTGGAAATGCGGTTTATATTAACGGACAGCTTCATGTAGGTAAAAACGGTGTGGCCGGAGAGCTTGGTCATATTCCGATGTATGGTATTGATGAAGCCTGTACCTGCGGTAACATTGGCTGTTCTGAGACACGCTGTTCCGGAAGATACCTGAAACATTTAGCAGATACTTGTTTCCCGGATACGGATATTTCCGATGTATTTGTAAAACACGGAGATGATCCGATAATTCTGGAATATGTGGATACATTGGCCATACCGATGGCTGCAGAAATTAATATTCTGGACCCGGATTATGTGATCATGGCTGGCGGTGTCATGACGATGAAAGATTTTCCGATGGAACGCCTGATCTGGGCGGTAAAGGAACGGGCAAGAAAGCCATTTCCATCCGAAAATCTGGAGTTTGTTTTCCCTGAGCACACACAGGATAGCGGAGTAATCGGAGGGGCTTATGCTGCTTTTGATAAATTGGGGAAGATGGAAAAGTAACATGATATAGTTCTGTGATAAACAGTCTATATAGAAAGCAAAAAGGAGAGGATTAGAAATGAAAAAGAGAATCGTAGCTTTAGCATGTGCAATGACTATGGCAACAGCTTTACTTGCAGGATGCGGAAATTCCAGCAAAGAAACAAAAGCTGAAACAACAGCAGAAACAACTGCTGAAAGCACCGATGAAACAGCCGGCGAAAGTGCCGCAGCAAGCAGCAGTGATAAAAAATATGCTGTTATCCTGAAGACACAGGCAACTGACTTCTGGACAAAGATGTGGAAGGGTGTTGAAGACAAAGCTGCAGAAATGGGTATCCAGGTTGATATCTATTCCGCACAGAACGAAGAAGACTTTGATGGTCAGGTAGCTATTCTTGAAAAATGTATCAATGATGGATATGACGGTATCGCTGTAGCTCCGCTGTCTGCATCCAATCTTGTTTCCACTGTTGCAAAAGCATATCAGGAGGGAATTACGATTGTAAATATCGATGAGAAACTTGATGTGGATGAAATGGAAAAACAGGGCGGCGCTGTTGTTGGTTTCGTTACAACAGATAACGTAGCTGTTGGTAGCAAAGGTGCTGGCTACATCGTTGAAAACGTTGAAGAAGGAAGCAAAGTAGCCATTATCGAAGGTAAAGCTGGTAACGCTTCCGGTGAAGACAGAGCTAAGGGCGCTAAAGAAGCTTTTGAAGCTGCAGGTCTTGAAGTTGTAGGAAGTGTTCCAGGTAACTGGGATCGTCAGGTAGCATTGGACGCTGCAACAAGCTTTATTCAGCAGAACCCAGACTTAAAGGGTATCTACTGCTGTAACGATACAATGGCTCTCGGCGCATTACAGGCTGTTATCAATGAAGGCAAACTTGGAGAAATCTTCGTTGTTGGTACAGACGGTGACACAGAAGCTGTTGATTCCGTAAATAAAGGTGAATTATCCGCTACAGTTGCTCAGGATCCAGCAGGTATCGGTGCAAAAGGTCTTGAACTGTTAGTAGAAGCTGTAGAAGCTGGCAATAAAGGTGAAGTTGGTGTTGTTCCAGATATGACACCAGTTGATTCCGTATTGGTTACAAAAGAATAATCAGGCAGATTTTAGGGTTGCGAATGAGGGGTCGAGGTTTTCGGCCCCCCTTTTTTTGATTCAGACATATGTAGGATATTTATTACCGTTCTTCTTGAAGGCTTTTTTTGAGTGTGCTATACTTAGATTTGAATTTATTGGAGGTATCAGATATGAAAGTAGGATTTGGTTGTGACCATGTGGCCATTGAATTAAAACAGACATTGATGGAGCATTTAAAAGAAAAAGGTTATGAATGTGTCGATTATGGCGCTTATGATCCAAATGTCAAAGTAAATTATCCGGAACCGGGCTTAAAAGTTGCAGAAGCTATTATGCGCGGTGAAGTTGAAAAAGGTGTGCTGATCTGTGGAACAGGTATCGGTATTTCTCTGGCAGCAAATAAAGTGCCGGGTATCCGTGCAGCCGTATGCAGTGAGCCATATTCGGCCAAATTGACTGTAGAACACAATAATGCAAATATTATTGCCATGGGTGCCCGTGTTGTCGGACCTGAACTGGCAAAGATGATCGTGGATGAATTCTTTGGCGCCGAATTCCAGGGCGGACGTCATGCGGTTCGAGTGGATATGATTTCCGATATCGAAAAGAAGTACGGTGCACAGTGGCATGAATAAACAGTACTATATTGGTGTA
>CATYEA010000105.1 GCA_958405355.1 uncultured Lachnospiraceae bacterium | reverse complement strand
ACTTGTGCTTTACGGATATCCATCCGCCCTACCTCCTTAAATGTTTATCTCTTATTTTTCAAACCGAACCCGAATCGAATTGGCATGAGCCGTCAATGATTCCGATTCAGCAAATTTGATAATATCATCCTTTACCGGTTCCAGAGCTTGTCTGGAATAGTAAATAATACTTGATTTTTTAATAAAGTCATCCACACTCAGCGGAGAGAAAAACTTGGCTGTTCCGTTCGTAGGAAGAACATGATTCGGTCCGGCAAAATAATCGCCGAGAGGCTCCGAACTATACTCGCCAAGGAAAATCGCACCGGCATTTTTAATCTGTGTCATAACTTCAAACGGATTCTTAGTAACGATTTCCAAATGCTCTGAGGCAATGGCATTGGCAATATCCACTGCGCCGTTTAAATCCTCAGCAATCAAAATATAGCCATAGTTCTCCAAAGATTTTTCTAAGATGGCCTTACGTGAAAGCTTCTCCACAAAAGCATCCACTTCATTGGATACTGCGTCAGCCAGGGCTTCGCTGGTCGTTACAAGAATCGCTGATGCCAGTTCATCGTGTTCCGCCTGGGAAAGCAAATCGGCCGCCACATAGCGCGGATTCGCTGTCTCATCGGCAATAACGAGAATCTCGCTCGGTCCTGCAATGGAATCAATACTTACATAACCGTAAACAGCTTTTTTCGCCAGGGCAACGAAAATATTGCCTGGTCCGACGATCTTATCCACCTTAGGAATGGATTCCGTACCAAAAGCCAAAGCAGCGATAGCCTGGGCACCGCCGACTTTATAAACAACGTCTGCCCCCGCTTCATTAGCGGCAACTAAAGTTCCCGGATTAACTCTGCCGTCTTTTCCCGGAGGCGTCACCATAATAATCTGTTCAACGCCAGCCACCTTGGCCGGAAGAATATTCATCAAAACAGAGGATGGATAAGCGGCCTTTCCGCCAGGTACATAAACGCCGACTCTGGATAACGGTGTCACTTTCTGACCGAGAATCGTGCCATTTGGCTGAGAATCAAACCAACTATACTGTTTCTGTTTTTCATGATATGTCCGGATATTGACAATCGCTTTTCGGATGACTTCCAAAACCTCTGGTGAAATGGCCGCATAGGCTTCTTCAATCTCTTCCTTAGAAACGATAAAATTATCTTTTGAAATATCCGCACCGTCAAATTTCTTTGTATATTCAAATACAGCTTTGTCGCCTCCGGCTTTAACGCCTTCAACGATTTCATTGACCGCTTCTGTATACTGTCCGTAATTATTCGGGCTTCTCTTTAATAAATTATCTAAAAGGCCGTCCACAGCGTCCTTTGTCAATTTAATCTTTCTCATAGTAACCTCCTGGTCTCTTGCTTTTAATATACCAGATTTTTCCCTGGATGTAAAATGAAGTTAATTTTTTCACATTACTTTTTTTAGTGCATTCAAAATTCCGGTAATCCGCTCATTTTCCATTTTCATACTTACCTGGTTGACGACCACCCTGGCTGACAGGGGACAAATCTCCTCCAAGACCGTCAATCCGTTTTCTTTTAAGGTCGTTCCCGTTTCCACAATATCTACGATCACCTCGGAAAGGCCCACGATCGGTGCCAGCTCCACGGAACCGTGAAGTTTAATGACTTCCACTGTCTGGTGTTTGATATTATTAAAATAATCTTTAGCAATGTTCGGATATTTTGAAGCGACGCGGATAAGCTGCTGGTGTTTTAAAAGTTCTCTGGCATTCTCCGGCCCGCAGACACACATGGTACATTTGCCGAAGCCCAAGTCCATCACTTCATAAAGCTTCCGCCCTTCTTCCAAAATGGTGTCCTTTCCAACAACGCCGATATCCGCCGCACCATATTCCACATAGGTTGGCACATCCGAAGCTTTGGATAAAAACATTTTGATCTTTAATTCTTCATTGACAAAAATCAGTTTCCGGGTATCCGGGTCCTTCATCTCTTCCATCTCAATGCCTATTTTTTCAAGATAGGTCAGCGTTTTTTTTGCCAGACGGCCCTTCGCCAGCGCAAATGTCAAATATCTCATGGCTGTACCTCCCAAATCTTCATTTCACCCATTGAATTAAAATAAAAAACCTGTGTAATACCAAATCGTTTAGCATAGGCTTTATAATCATCCAATGTCTGTTCCGGATTCATCCGGTTCATCTGAACACACACGCCTTTCTGCCGAAGCTCCTCCGCTTTTTTCAGAGCTTCCGAAAGCATGGCTCCCGAATAGAGAATCATTGTCACCGGTTCTCCCTCATCCATAACTATTTTCTGACGGCTGAGTGCGATCAGCAATTCATCCACAGCCACAGCCAATCCAACAGAAGCCGCATCTTTTCCGAATTTCTGAAGCAAGGTGTCATACCTTCCGCCTTTAACGACCGCATCGCCAGTACCATAGGTATAACCTCTGAAAATAACGCCTGTATAATAGTCGTACTGAGTCAGCATCCCCAGGTCAAATGTCACATATTTCTGGAGACCATATTCACCGATGATCTCATAAAGACGTTCCAATTGGGTAATCGCCGTTAACGCTTTCATGTTCGAGGTCAGCCGTTTTGCTTCCTTAAGAATTTCCTGTGATCCAAATAATTTCGGCAGCTGGATAAGGGCCGGATTGCCTGTCATAGCTTCTACGCCGAAATAGTTTTTATTTTCAATGAGTTCCCGTAAATCCTGGGTCTTTTCTTCGCCCATTCCGGCCTCTTCGATCAAGCCTTTAAAAAATCCCACATGACCGATATCAATCTGAAATTCCGTCAGACCGGCGGCCAACAGCAAGTGAATTGCCAGTGCGATCATCTCCGCATCTGCATCAATACTGTCATCACCAATCAATTCGGCACCCATCTGAGTCGATTCCTTCATGCGCCCCTGTAAACTGGAATTGTTAATAAATATATTTCCTGTATAGGAAAAACGCATGGAGAAATTCTCTTCACTGAAATACTTGCTGACAGCCCGGGCAATGGATGGCGTGATATCCGGCCGGAGTACCAGGGTGTTTCCCTCTCTGTCAAAAAACTTGTACATCTGATTAGAAGGCAAAGATCCTTTATCCTGATTAAAAATATCAAAAAATTCAAAGGTCGGTGTCTGTATATCCCTGTAACCATAGGATTTAAGAACGTTTTTCATCCGTTCCGCCATCAGGTTTTTCCGGGCACATTCGCCATTATAAATATCCCGGACACCTTCCGGTGTATGAATTCGTCTTTCTTTCATTGTGCTATCTCCATTTCATTTATGTAATTACTTTATCAGTTCAACGTGCTACTAAATTAGCACAAAGAATTGTCATTAATTATACCATAGGAATTTCTCTTGTCAAGTCCTGCGGTCTAAATCATTCTGGATGGCCGGCAGATAATTTAAATAATATCCCTGACATTTAATTTCAAAGGTTTCGTCCAGTTCTTCCATATGAAAACTTTTCGCATGACCCGTTTTAGAACGGTTCCAGAAATCTGCCAGACGGTCAAAGGGCAGATAAAAATACCTGTTTTCCCCCGAAAAATAAATCAGCAAAAAGGCAATTCCGCCCTGATCTTCAAAATCCTGCATAAAAAGGACCTGATGCTCATGGACGTTCTGAATAGGAAAAGTTTTGGAACGGCATTCTTTGGCATCAAAACAGACAGGAATTCCCTGGACCGTTCCAATATAATCTACGGTGCTTCGCTGGTCAAAATAGGCCAGTGTAATATGCCTTGTTGTCTTATCAATCTGTATGGGTTTGATCGGTGTAGGAATCTTCTGTATGAGCGCCAATTTCTTTTCCCTGTATTTTTCATTGGTTAAATTAATTAATTCTTCCAGCTCAGAGCCACGAAGTCCTCTGGAATTCCAAGTTGCCATATTTATCTCTCCGTTATATTTTTAAATACGATTTCAGCATTTTTTTGAAGCTGTTTTTTACCCCGCCATCCCGCAGCAGTTTTTTGATATCTCAGTTTGAACTGTTTATTGCTCATCGCCATAATCTCTTCTAAAGAAACCTCTGTTCCCGTCTCATATCCGACCGGTACCGGCGGATTCAGCGGGCACACTTTCTGACAGACATCACAGCCATAAATTTGAAATCCCATAGCTGCTGCTTCCGAATCTGTCAGCACTTCTTTTTTCTGAGTCAGGTAGGATACACAGCGATAGCTGTTCATGCCCTTTTCGGTAATCGCGCCGCCGGGACAAAAAATCTGGCAGGCCGAACAGGTCAGACATCGGTCAAACCAGGCATCCTTATGATCCTGACGCATGGACAGTCCATAAAAATCTACCGGACGATCATTAAGAATCAAACCGATATAACACCTGGAACCGAATTTTCTTGAATAAAAGAGACCGTTTCGCATCAGCCGGCCAAGTCCGGCCCTCACAGCCACATGTTTCTCCGAAAAAGGTGAATTATCCACGTAGGCCAGCCGCCTTCCTTCCGGGTCGATAAGTTCCAACGCTCCCATAAGCCCGGAAAGCTTGTCCCTGACGATCCGATGATAATCCTCACCGCTGGCCGCCGGAGAAATATTCCCATACAGGCCATCCCGTTTTTTATAGACAGGCGGCTCATAATGTTCCAAAATAACAATAAAACTTTTTGCCCCGTCAAGGGTCCGGGTCGGGTCCACCCTCTTATCGATATCCGTCTCTGTAAACGGCGGAAGGATGCCAAGCTCCGCATCCTTTTTTAATATCTCCTCAACGCCTTCAAACTTTTCCGCATGACAGACGGCAATATCGTCAATATTCAATTTTTCTGCAAGTCCGTATAAATCGACCACAGATGTTCCCCCTTGAGTATTGCCTCAAACTCCGGCCACAAAGGTGCTGTCAGGCATCGTCCGTCAAATTCCATCCGCCAGGAATGAAGTAACTGATGTTTCAGATGATAATGTTTCCGGAAATAATCGTTGACTCGCTCCGAACCGTATTTACCATCACCAACGATACCGTGACCTACTGAGGCCAGATGCGCACGAATCTGATGCGTCCGTCCCGTAATCAATTCCACCTTTAACAACGTCTGATACCCGTTATTTCCCAGCGGTTCATACATTGTCTCAATATGATGTCCGCCGCTGACCGGCCGATCCGACACAGTGACCTGATTTGTTTTTTCATCTTTGATCAAATATCCACATATATGTTTTGAAGCCGTGACCACGCCTTCTACAAGGCAAAGATAATATTTCTGCGCCGTCCGTTCTTTTAACACCTCGGACATATGCTGTAGTCCCGGCAGACTTTTGCCGATGATCAGCAGACCACTCGTATTTCTATCCAAACGATGGCATACGGAAGGCTTAAAAACTTCCAACGATTTTTCTGTAATCACATGATTCTTCAAAAGATAACTGATGGCCTCTTCATTCACCGAAATATCCTCCGGCTTTGCTTTCTGAGAAAGCAGCCCCGCCGGTTTATTTACTGCCAATATATCTTCATCTTCAAATATCACCTTAAAATGCTGAGGTACCTGTTCAAAATGTTTGGCTTCTCTGAATTTTTCAATAGTTTCATCCGATAACCACAAGGTGACCTCGTCGCCTACCGCCGTTTTTTCCGAACCATCACATTTTTTATGGTTCAACGTGATATTTTTCTTTCGAAGCATTTTATAAACAAAGCTTTTCGGAGCCAGATTTAAATATTTAAACAACAGCTTGTCCAGCCGCTGTCCAGCCTCATTGGGCGTTACCATAAATTTCTGCATAAGTTCCTCTTTTTACATACAATTTGCTTTCAAACCGGCAAAAATGCTTCCTGCATCCAACGGTACGGAAGGCTCGTTTGCCGCCAGCATCATGATCATTTCTTCAAATTCTTCAAAATTCTCATGAACAACAGGTTTTTTATGGGACATATCCGCTTCCATTAAAATGTTGGACAGATAGGCTTCGATGGCCTCCCGGCTCTTTTTCTGTTTCGGCGCATAGCCGTAAATATTGCCATTACAGATCACCAACATATCCAGTACCATATGGCCGCTTTCACTGGCCAGGACCATATCCGCAGCCAGGACCATCCACGACTTCCCTTCCACAAGGGCGGCGATCTTTTCATATTCGTCCCGACGTCCGCTGTGAAAGCCCAGCATTGCAAAATACTGAACAGCCTGTCTCGCCGCCGGAAGCACCATGACGATGGCAGCCACCGTAAAAGCATTGTACCGGGTGTCAAAAATTGCCGCCGGGATCAACAGCAAAGCACCAATAAAAATGACCCACAGGCCCAGTGCCACGATCTTTGACCGTTTCCATTGATCGATATAACCATAGGTTCCCTTTATCAATTTGGTTTCTCCCATATTTCCACCTTATTTCTTTTTCTTCTTATGTACATTTCGTATAGCTTTCTTTTTGACTGGCTTATGTTCTTCCTTCTTTACCGTCTCTCCCCGGCGCGGCCGGATCAAACATTTTTTATCAAAGCCAATTAAATCCGTCCGGTGAGCTGTCTCAAGGGCTTCCCGCACCAACTCATAATTCTTCGGATTCCGATATTGGATCAAAGCTCTCTGCATAGCCTTCTCGTGAGGATTTTTAGGCACATAGACCGGCTCCATCGTCCGCGGGTCCAGCCCGGTGTAATACATACACGTCGATAAGGTTGCCGGGGTCGGATAAAAATCCTGAACCTGTTCCGGCATATACCCTAAATCTCTCAGATATTCAGCCAGGGCAATGGCTTCCTTCATTGTAGAGCCGGGATGGGAAGACATGAGATACGGCACAAGATACTGCTTTTTGCCCAGCTTTTCG
>CATYEA010000104.1 GCA_958405355.1 uncultured Lachnospiraceae bacterium | reverse complement strand
TCTTCGCCGGTTTCTTTGCATTTAAGAGCTTCATCCATAGCTACCCGAATCGCGTGGCTGCTCTCCGGTGCCGGAAGTATACCCTCAATCCGTGCAAACTGAGTAGCGGCTTCGAATACAGCCGTCTGTTCAACAGATACGGCTTCCATTAATTTGTCATCATATAACTGGGAAAGAATGGAGCTCATTCCATGATATCTTAAGCCTCCGGCATGGTTTGGAGACGGAATGAAACCGCTTCCCAAAGTGTACATCTTAGCCAGCGGACAAATCATTCCCGTATCACAGAAGTCATATGCATATTTACCGCGGGTAAAGCTTGGGCAGCTGGCCGGTTCTACGGCGATAATCCGGTAATCCTTTTCACCTCTGAGTTTTTCTCCCATAAATGGAGAAATCAGACCGCCCAGGTTGGAGCCGCCGCCGGCACAGCCGATGATGATATCCGGCTGAACGCCATATTTGTCCAGAGCTGCTTTTGTTTCCAGACCAATGATGGACTGATGAAGAAGTACCTGATTCAAAACGGAACCAAGAACATAACGATAACCTTCATTTGTTACAGCCTCTTCAACCGCCTCGGAAATCGCACAGCCAAGGCTGCCTGTGGTTCCCGGATGCTCGGCCAGAATCTTACGTCCTACGTTAGTTGTTTCCGACGGGGATGGCGTTACATTGGCGCCATAGGTCCGCATAACTTCACGGCGGAACGGTTTCTGCTCATAGGAGCATTTTACCATATAAACTTTACAATCCAAATCAAAGTAGGCACAAGCCATGGAAAGGGCGGTTCCCCACTGTCCTGCTCCCGTTTCTGTAGTTACACCTTTTAAGCCCTGTTTCTTTGCATAATAAGCCTGGGCAATGGCCGAATTCAGCTTATGGCTTCCGGATGTATTGTTTCCTTCAAATTTGTAATAAATTTTTGCCGGTGTATCCAGCGCTTTTTCCAGGAAATAAGCACGTACCAGCGGTGACGGACGATACATTTTATAAAAATCCTGAATTTCCTGAGGAATATCGATATAAGCCGTTGTGTTATCAAGCTCCTGTTTTACCAGTTCTTCGCAAAATACGCCGCCCAGCTCTTCGGCTGTCATCGGCTGCAATGTGCCCGGATTCAAAAGCGGTGCCGGCTTATTTTTCATATCCGCACGGACATTATACCATTGTGTTGGTATCTCCTTCTCTTCAAGATAAATTTTGTAAGGGATTTTCTGTGTGTCTGCCATCTTTTTACCTTCCTTTCCTAAATAAAAAATCCTGCCCTATTAAATTAATAGGACAGGTAAATTCTCCTGCGGTGCCACCTATATTCATTCTGTTTAAGAATGCTCTCAGCCATGTACTACCATACATGTTCCACAATAACGGTTGGATTCCGTCGCCCCTACATCAGCCCAAGCCAACTTCGGTTTGCCCTCACAAGTCCATTCACTTTCACTCATATATCACGGTTCCACCCATCCGCGACTCTCTGGGAATATACCATAAAAGCTACTACTCTTGCTCATCGGTTTTTATAATTGTTTTTATTATAATTCAGTAAAAAAATATTGTCAATGATAAGTTTTAAATCATCCTATTCTCATAGTCTTGCAGTTCATGAAAAATGTTATCGACAATCGCTTTATTTTCTTCTACTCTATACAACATAAAATACCTGTGAGTTGTAAAATTAATTCTTTTATATCCCAATTCTTTTAATCTGGGATTTTCACAAACTTTAAGACTTCCTGCAACCCTTTGTAGATTTTGTTTTGTAAGTTCAAAATCATTCAGAAGATTTCTGGCTGCCTGTTCATTATGTTTCTCAAGCAAAAGATATCTTACAAATTGATTTAAATCATTCTCAGCATCTATCGTAATAAATACTTCATAATCCATATTTTTCCCTCATATCTGCAATGACATCATCGGCATTTCTGCACTGCCCTTGTGCCGCATGTTTTCTTGATGTTTCAAGTTTTTGCAGCATATCTTCTTCTGTCATCGGAGCATACGCCGCCCCATTTCTTTTAATTTCAAAGGGAAAACCATTATGAGCCACAGCCTGAGTTAAAAATATACGAATAGCAGTTGTTGTGTCTGTTCCCAAATCTTTAAATAAGCTATCGGATTTTGCCTTTAAATCATCGTCAACTCTTACCTGTATTGTACTTGCCATATAAACACCTCCAAATCCTACCTTCTATTATAATGCTATATTATTGCCAAATCAATACATTTGCAATAAGAAGACAGATTTTCTCATCTCGCGGCGTCACCCCGCTCCGCGACAAGCCGGTATCCCGTCGACGAAACTCTCCGTTCAAGGCACCCCCGGCATTCGGCGGCTTCCTCACCGGTACAGATTTTATTGTCATATAAATCATATTGTTTTCGGTTTTTCACCGGGGAAAGATTCGGCATGACCACATTAGCTCCCGCCGCCAGACCTTTCTCCCTTCCCAGAGGGTCCATCGTTCCAAGGGCCGTTGTGGCCGGAAGTAAAACCTTTGGAAGCAATATCCGGATAACCGATAAAAGAAACAAAGTCAGCCCGACGCTACCCGCCGTTTCATTGGCAAACCGGGTTTCGTGGTGGGGAATAAAAGGGCCGATCCCCACCATCTGGGGCTCCAGCTCTTTTAAAAATATCAAATCCTCCGCTAAATGCTCCATCGTCTGTCCCGGGGAACCGACCATAAATCCGGCGCCGACCTGATAACCGAGAGACTTTAAATCATACAGACATTGTTTCCGGTGGGAAAGAAGCATTTCCTCCGGGTGCAGTCGGCGATAGAGTTCGTCGCTGGCCGTCTCATGCCGGAGAAGATATCTGTCCGCCCCCGCTTCTTTAAATAAACGATAGCTTTCGTAAGATTTTTCACCGATGGACAGAGTGATCGCACAATCCGGCCACCCCCGGCGGATCAAGGAAATAATCTCCGCCATCCGCTCATCGGTATAATAAGGATCCTCTCCCCCCTGAAGAACAAAGGTCCGAAATCCCAGGGCATAACCGTTTTCGCAACAGGCAAGAATTTCTTCCCGACTGAGCCGATATCGCTGGGCATGGCTGTTTCCCCGGCGGATACCGCAGTAATAACAGTCGTTTTTACAGTAATTCGTAAATTCAATCAGCCCCCGGGTATAGACCTTATCGCCATAGTAGTGTCTGCGCAGCCGGACAGCTTCCTCGGTCAGCGCCCTGGATATCTCCGGATTCTCCCAATTCTGCAAAAGCTTTATATATTCTTCCCGTGACAATTCATGATTCTGAATCAGTTTTTCTGCCGCACCCATAGGACTCTCCTGTCTCATCGTAATCATCCAGGAAATTGTAAGTCATATTTCCTTTATGATAGCCGATGACTGTTTTCAAATTAATATTATGAACACTCTTAAAAATATTTTTGTCAATGACATCGCTCGTTTGACGGAATCCGGCAATCAATGCCTTCATCTCATCCCGTTTGGAACCCTGCTCACCGCCGCAGCTTAAACAGTTTTCCGTAAAACGGCAGGCGCACTGGATAAAGTGAAGCCGGTTATAGTCCCGCCAGGCTTTGATGTCCGCTTCCTTCACCATATACATCGGCCGGATCAGTTCCATCCCCTCAAAGTTCTGACTGTGAAGCTTCGGCATCATCGTTTCCACCTTGCCGCTGTAAAGCATCCCCATTAAAATCGTTTCAATGACATCATCAAAATGATGACCCAGCGCAATTTTATTACATCCCAGCTCCTTTGCATGGGAATAAAGATAGCCCCTCCGCATCCGCGCACAGAGATAGCACGGATTTTTGTCGATGGCCGCCACCGTATCAAAAATATCGCTTTCAAATACAGTCAGAGGAATTCCGAGAAGCTTTGCATTGTCCTGAATAATTTTCCAGTTATCTGCGTTATACCCCGGATTCATCACTAAAAAGACTAACTCGAAATGAACCTTACCATGCCTTTGAAGCTCCTGGAGAAGCTTTGCCATCAGCATCGAATCCTTGCCCCCGGAAATACAGGCGGCAATCTTATCACCTTCCCGGATCAGCTCATAATCATGGACAGCCTTCGTAAATTTGCGCCAGATGGATTTTCTGTAGGTTGTAATAATGCTCCGCTCAATCTCCGAAGTTTTCTTAGCCGCTGCCGGTTCCTCTTCTAAAAAATGACTGAGCTGATAACGCAGAAAAGCCCGGTAGCCTCCGACAATATCGGTGGCCGCCAGTCCTTCCTTTTCCAGTTCACTGACAAGCTCTCTGCTCCGCTCACCAGTATGGCACATAATATACAAGGGTTTAGTCATATCGAGTTCTCCCATCCTCCGGCGAAACTCGTTCTTTGGAATATGAATGGCATGGGGCATGGAACCCCGTCGAAAATCCTCCTCTGCCCGTATGTCAACAATGTTGACAGCGCTGCTGTCTAATTTTAATAAATCTTCAATCTCTATTGATTCCATGCTTTCCTCCGCTGTCTTTTCAATATTTTTATGATATTCTGTTCCACTCTTTCTATTTTGCCAGTTCCAGCATCCGCTGTAAAGGCCATTCCGCTTTTTTCCGTAATTCTTCTTCCAGCTCAACCTCCGGTTCCAGCGTTTGAAGCGCCAAAAGCACGCTTTCAAGCTGAATCCGCTTCATATTCGGGCAAAACTGACGGTGCCCCACCGAATAAAACTTTTTATCTGGATTTTTCATCATCAATTCATAAAATATGCCCATTTCCGTACAGATCAGGAAAACCTTTTCTTCGGATTTTGTCGCATAATCAATGATCTGGGAAGTACTGCCGACAAAATCCGCCAATTCCAGCACATCCTCTGTACACTCCGGATGAGCCAGTACCAGCGCTTCCGGATGTACTTCCTTTGCTTTTAATATCTCTTCCCGGTGAATACTCTTGTGAACATGGCAGAAACCGTCATGGAAAATAAACTGTTTTTCCGGAAGCTGTTTCGCCACATACCGTCCCAGGTTATTGTCCGGTATGAAAAAAATCTCCCGGTTTGGAAGCTTTCTCACAATATTGACCGCATTGGAAGATGTCACACAGACATCCGATTCCGACTTAATCTCCGCTGTCGAATTCACATAACAGACAACGGCTGCTTCCGGATGCTCTGCACGAACTTCCCGGATGCGCTCCAAATCTACCATATGAGCCATCGGACAATCCGCATGCTTATCGGCCATAATAACCTTCTTCCCCGGATTTAAAATTTTAGCGCTCTCTCCCATAAAGGAAACGCCGCAGAAAATAATAACACTCTGGGGCACCCTTGTCGCCAGTTCCGCCAGATAATAGGAGTCTCCCACATAATCCGCAATCTCCTGAACCTTTCCGTCCACATAATAATGGGCAAGGATGACCGCATCCTTCGCTTCCTTTAACTCTTTAATCGACCTTACGATTTCATCACACATCTTCTTGCTTCTCCAACTTTTCTTTTTTTAAATACATATACCGGAGCCAAAAGCCAGTATTTTGTACGAGTTGTCAAAGCCGTACAAGAACACTGGCTTTTAGCCACGAATCCTATACATTAAGTAGGATTTTATCATTTATAAGTTTCACTGTCAATATCTCCAAAAGCTGTCTTTCCCGGTTTATTTTCTCTGGAAATGTATGGCTTTTTCAAGCTGATCCAGGGCCCTTTCCAGCGTTTTCCGGGGACAGGCGATATTGATTCGCTCAAATCCATCCCCGGCCTGGCCAAACATGGCTCCGCTGTCCAGCCACAGCCCGGCCTTTTCCACAATGAGCCGCTCCCGCTCTGTCTCCGTCAAATTTAAGTTTCTGAAATCCAGCCACAGAAGATAAGTCCCTTCCGGCTCGATCAATTTGATCTCCGGAAGCTTTTCCTTCAGATAATCTCTGACAAAGTTAAGATTTTCATAAAGGTATTCTTTCAATCCGGAAAGCCATTCTTCCCCGGATTCATAGGCTGCCTGGCAGGCCACAATGCCCATCAAGTTGGCCTGGCTGTAGCCTGCTGAGGCCACTGCCTTTAAAAATTTCCTTCGAAGCCCCGGATTGGAAATAATGATATTGGAAATCTGAAGTCCGGCCAGGTTAAAGGTCTTTGACGGTGCGGTACAGGTGACAGAAATATCCGCATATTCCGGTCCCAGATTGGCAAATACATGATGTCTGTGACCCGGATAGACAAAATCGCTGTGAATCTCATCACTGACAACGATGACTCCGTGTTTCAGACAAATATCTCCGATTTTTTTTAATTCCCATTTTTTCCAGACTCTGCCCACCGGATTGTGTGGACTGCACAAAAAGAACAGCTTCACCCGGTATTCAATGATTTTTTTCTCAAAATCTTCAAAATTTATTTCATAATGACCGTCCGCCAGCTTCAATGAATTATTGACAAGAACCCGTCTGTTATCCAAAATCACTTCACTGAAAGGATAGTAAACCGGCTGCTGGAGAAGCACGCCGTCCCATTCCTTTGTAAATGCCCTCACGGCCGCCGCCAGGGCAAAAACAACGCCTGGGGTTTTAATCAGCCAGTCTTTTTCAATATGCCAGTCAAAATGCCGCTCATACCAGCCGCTGACTGCATTATAGTAAGGCTCCTTTGTCTCGCTATAGCCAAAAATGCCATGTTTTACGGTCTCTTCAAGACTTTCCAGAATCGCCGGAGCCGTCTGAAAATCCATATCGGCCACCCACAGAGGCAGAAGATTTTCCGGTCTTCCCCGCTCGGCCATAAAATCATATTTTAAACTACTCGTACCTCGTCGTTCATTGAATCTATCAAAATCCATATTTCCCTCCATATTTTCACCGAGTCCGCG
>CATYEA010000103.1 GCA_958405355.1 uncultured Lachnospiraceae bacterium | reverse complement strand
CTCTGGTCTTCTGTTGTAAAAGCTACGGCAAACAGAGCTGCTTCATGTTCAATACCTTTCTTTAACTCCATTTCCATGCCTTCATTCATAGCCTTTTTGCCTAAAGCAATGGCTGACATACTGTTTTTACAAATCTGTGCTGCCAGTTCCTCTGCTTTCGCTACAGGATTTTCTTCAACAACATAATTCACAAGGCCAATTTTTTGGGCTTCATCTGCGCGAACTTTACGCGCCGTAGCAAGCATTTCTTTGGCAATTCCTGTACCAACAAGTCTCGGCAGTCTCTGAGTTCCTGCAAAGCCAGGAAAAACGCCCAAAGTAACTTCCGGAATACCAATCTGAGATTTTGCCGAAGCCACGCGAATATCGCAGGACAGAGCCAGCTCGCATCCGCCGCCAAGTGCAAATCCATCAATAGCAGCAATAACAATTTTCGGCAAATCCTGAACTTTGTTATAAGTGGTCTGACCTAATCTTGCATAATCATAAGCCTCAACCGCCGTCATGTTCTGCATTGCCGAAATATCTGCCCCGGCAACAAAGGCTCTTCCGCCGGCGCCTGTAATAATAACCACTTTAGCGCTGTCATCTGCTGCCGCTAAATCCAGCGCCTCAGATAACTCTGTTAATGCCTGTACATTCAATGCATTCAATGCCTTCGGGCGATTGATTGTAATATAACCAATATTGTTTTTTACCTCATAAATAATTGTTTCAAATACCATTTTGTACCCCTTTCTTTAAAAATATTTCTCTGATATGTGATACCTTTATAATTCGCAAATTGGATGCCAATTTTTTCACAATTTAAAATTTGCACAAAAAAAGGCCTGGAAAACCTTGAATTTATCAGGTTTTTCCAAGCCTTTAATTTTTTTTCAGCCTATCCTTTTAATTATCCATTTTTTTGCCAAAATTGTATCAATATATTACATATTTTCTAAAACTTCTTTGATTTTGTGCTGTAATATTTTGTTACATTGTAACATTTTGATACACACCTATAGATCCTCTGCCGGTATTTTTTTCATAATACGGTATAGTCTTGGGCGGGAAATTTTTAAAATATCCGCTGTTTTTGAAATATTGTTATCTGTTTTTCGTAATGTTTCTATCACCAGATGCTTTTCAAGTTCCTCTACCATAGAGTCCAGTCCTTCTTCTGTCGGCTCAACCGAAGTCACTCGTTCCGCATAACGGATATGCCGCGGAATATGATAGACCGTAATCTCATTGCCATCTGTCATATAATACAGCTTAGATATGATATTGTTCAATTCCCGGACATTCCCCGGCCATTGATATCTCTGCAGTATGGCGCAGGCTTCCTTCGACATCACTTTTTTGACGCCATTTTCATTTTGCAATTCATCCAGAATATTTCCAGCAAGTTCAGGAATATCCTCCGGATGTTCCCGAAGCGAAGGCGCCCGAATGTTCAGAATATTCAATCGATAATATAAATCCTCCCTGAATTTCTCCTCCTGAATCATCTTTATAAGATTCCGATTTGTAGCTGCAATAATACGGACATCAATCGGTATCGTCTGATTTCCGCCGACACGGGTAATTTCTCTTTCCTGAAGAACACGGAGCAGCTTTGACTGCATAAAAATCGGCAGTTCTCCTATTTCATCCAAAAAAAGTGTTCCGCCATTCGCCAATTCAAACTTTCCCATCTTTCCCGACTTTAAAGCCCCTGAAAAACTACCGCCTTCATACCCAAAAAACTCGCTTTCAAAAAGATTTTCTGGAATAGCCGCACAATTAACCCGCACAAATACCCGTTCGTGCCGTTCACTGCAATGATGAATAGAATGAGCAATCAATTCCTTACCTACACCACTCTCACCAGTAATCAGAACTGTCTGCCGCACCGAGGCCACTTTAATAATCTCCTCTTTTAACGTACGAATAACAGCGCTTCTGCCAATAATACTGTCCAGAGAATATTTTGAACTTTGAAGTTCAATAAGCTTGGTTTTGTAATAAGCCAGCTCATTGTTAATCTTTTGATTTTTTTCAGCTAATGCCATTAGATCCTCGATACTGGTAAACATCAGCAGACCAAATACACCCAAAGATTTTCCATTTTCCACAATAGGAATCCGGTGGACAATAATTTCCTGTCCCTTCAGTTTTCCTGATATATATTTATGTCTGTCCGCATATTCCGCCTTCTGAGTTTTTAAAACCAGCGGTGTCCGGGAGTTTTCAATGACATCATAGACATGTTTTCCAATAGCATCCTGGGGATCCATTCCTAAAAACTCGCCATAGGACTTATTCATAAAAACAATATGTTCATCCGCTCCCACTAACAGGACCGGCATTGGAAGCACTTCCAATGCTTTTTTGTAAATACTTAAATCGCTTTCTTTATTCATCAAATCTCCCCCTTCATACCATCACATATCAGAGAGAATATTGACTTTCTAGAATTTCAGCGTTCCTATTCCTTCTTTCGGATGTTATCCATAATGTTTTCCATAATTATCCCGGAATATTCACAATTCCCCCAATATTTATTCCGGAATATCCCCCACACCATTTAAAATAATTCTCGGCCGGTATGGATATTCCTCCATTTCCTCCCGTGAAGTCACGCCGGAGAGCACAAGGCATGTATCAAGACCGGTCTCAATCCCCGCAATGATATCCGTATCCATACGGTCACCGATAATAGCTGCATCCTGAGAATGAACCCCCAAAAGCTGAAGTCCAGTGCGCATGGATTCGGTTTACCGACAAAATAAGCCTGTTTGCCCGTCGTCATCTCAATCGGTGCAACCAACGCGCGGCAGGCCGGAACAATGCCCTGTTCCGTTGGCCCGGTCAGGTCTGTGTTTGTTCCCACCAGTTTGGCCCCATTCTGTACATGATGTACTGCCTGACAAATATTGTCATAATTATAATTGTTCGTTTCGCCGATAATGACATAATCCGGATTGATTGAATTATTTGTGATTCCGGCTTCACTCAAAGCCAAAAACAATCCCGGGTCACCAATAACATAGGCCGAACAATTCGGTTTCTGTGAACTGATAAACTTGGCTGTCGCCAGCGCACTTGTATAAAAGTGTTTCTCATCCACATCCAATCCCATACGACCTAATTTCTGCTGTAATTCCTTCGGCGTCTTACCGCTGGCATTGGTGAGAAAAAGAAAATTTTTATTTTCTTTATAAAGCCACTCGACAAATTCTTTGGCTCCCGGCAAAAGTCTGTCTCCGTGGTAAATAACACCATCCATGTCGCAAATATAGCCTGCTTTATTACGAAAATCTTTCATATTTATTTCCTTTCCTGATTTTTCTATACAAAATAATTTTAACATTATTCAAAAAATAAATGAAGCCTTTTTACAAAAAACTAACAGGCAGAGCCATCTCATATACTCTGCCTGTATCAATTCATTCTTAAGCTGTTACTTTTTCTGCTTCTACATATTCTGCAATATTTACGGCATGATCTGAAATACGTTCCAGATTACTTAAAATATCCAGGAACACAATACCCGTATCCGCCGAACATAAACCTTTGGAGAGACGTTCCATATGATTGTGACGCATATCTTCTTCCATACTGTCCACATCATCCTCCAGCATATACACCCGCTTGGCATCCATAATGGACTCCCGGTTTCTGGAACTGATGGCTAAATCTACAGCCTTTAAAACCACATCTTCAATATCCTTTAAGTCTTCAACCGCATCACTGGACAACTGGATATGTCCCTGCACCAGACTGGCGGCCAGTTCTGCAATGTTATCACAATGGTCACCGATACGTTCCAGATCGCTGACCGTAAAGAGCAGATGACTGACTGTCTGAATCTGCTTTTCTGTCAAAGATTCATGACTTAAATGAACCAGATATTCGGTTAAATCTTTTTCAAACACATCCAGCGTTTTTTCCAGTGCATCCGACTTGCGAATCTTCTCTTCACTGACCTCAAATACACTGCCCATAGAAATCTCTACATGCTGTCTGGCCAGCTCGCCCATATGCACAACCTGTTCTGCCGCACTCTGGATGGCAAAAGATGGTGAACTTAAAATACGAAGATCCAAATGTGGACGTTCCAGCACATCTTCATCAACCGAAGCCATAGATATTTCTGCTGCAGCCAGACGTTCCGGTCTTTCCCGGATGATACGCCCGGAAAGTGTTACCAACTGTTTTGCAAACGGGAACAACAGTAATGTATTGCTGATATTAAATACCGTATGGAAAATAGAAATACCCACACTGGTCACCTGGCCTCCCGCAAAGGCCGGATTCATTGTAAATACAACAAACATCAAAATACCAAAAACAACAGCGCCAATGACATTAAATAAAAGATGGATAACCGCTGCCCGCTTCGCCGTACGGTTTGCTCCCGCACTGGATATAAGAGCCGTCACACAAGTACCGATATTTTGTCCCAAAGTAATGTAAATCGCTGAATTCCAGGATACAACACCGTTCAGGGCCAACGTCTGAAGAATACCTACAGATGCCGATGAACTCTGGATGATGGCTGTGACTACCGCACCGGTTAAAATGCCAAACACAGGATTCTTACCAAGTACCTGGAAAGCCGTCGCAAAAATCGGGGCATCCTTATATGGTGTAATGGATGAGGACATAAAACTCAGTCCGATAAAAAGCACACCAAAACCGACAAGGATTTCTCCGACCTGACGATATTTTTCTTTATTTACAAATAAAACAACAAATGCACCCAGTCCGATCAGCAGCGGTGCAAAAAACTCCGGTTTCAGCATCTGACCCCATTCACTCATAGATACGAGCCATGCTGTGATCGTTGTACCGATATTTGCACCCATAATAACACCAACAGCCTGAGTCAGACTGATAATTCCAGCATTGACAAAACCGACAACCATAACAGTCGTTGCCGACGAACTCTGAATCACCGCTGTCACCAACGCGCCTACCAGAACGCCCAGAATCCGGTGATTTGTTAAGATACCCAATAACTGTTTCATCTTGCCGCCGGCCGACTTTTGAAGTCCGTCCGCCATCACGTGCATGCCGTACAAAAACATGCCGAGTCCGCCAACGAACTTAAACAGCATCTCAATATCTGCGATAGACATGTTATCTCTCCTCCTCTAATGTCTTTTACAGCTTATTGATGTGAATCATCAATTGAATCGCCTGTTTTACGATATTCGGTTTCAAAATTCTGGTCATAGAGCTTCGACAGTTCGTATTTATCTCCAAGAAAATCTCCAACAACAACCAGCGCTGTCTTTGTAATACCAGCCGCTTTTACTTTTTCAGCAATCGTCTCCAGCGTCCCGTAAATGATCATCTCTTCCGGCCAGCTTGCCTTATAAACAACAGCTACCGGCGTATTCTTTTCGTAGGACTCACTCATTAACTGAACCAAAACTTCGATTTTACCTACACTTAAGAATATTATCATGGTAGCATGGTGTTTTGCAAGGCTAAGAATTTTTTCCTTTTCCGGCACGGGTGTACGTCCCTCAAGCCGGCTTAAAATCACGGTTTGTGATACCCCCGGGAGGGTATATTCCTTTTTCATACTGGCTGCCGCAGCTAAAAATGAACTCACCCCCGGAATGACTTCATAAGAGATTCCCAAAGCATCCAAAGCATCCATCTGTTCCCGAATCGCTCCGTAAATCGATGGGTCGCCCGTATGCACCCGGGCCACCGACCGGCCCTTTGCCTCCGCCGCTTTCATGACATCAATGACTTCCGGCAGGGTCATATAAGCGCTGTTATAGACAACCGCACACTCTTTGCGGTCTTCCAATACCTTTTCATTTACCAAAGACCCGGCGTATATGATCACATCCGCCGAATCAATTAATTTCTTCCCTTTAATCGTCAATAATTCCGGATCACCCGGCCCGGCGCCAATAAAATGAACCATTACAGACCGCCTTTCTTAATAATCAATGTTGTAAAATAGCCATATTCTCTGTTCTCAACAGGCGGACCGATGTACGCATCATCCATTCCTATATTACTGAGCACTACCGTCTTATCTTCCAATCCCTGTGTTTTTAAAATTTCTATAATTTTAGCCATAGAACTTCCCGCCTTCATCACCACAAGGTTATCACAGGCCTTTAGCGCAGCTTCCAGAGCCTCTGTTCCCTTTAAAGAAGAAATCACCATCATATTCTGATTGCCTTCCACAAGACTTGTCTGCGCCAGGGCAGCGCCGCCGGAAAACGCGGAAATACCCGGTATATTTTCTGTCTCATACCCTTTTTCCCGGATATACTTAAAAGCCAGATGGTAAGTGCTATAGACGGATATATCTCCAAGAACGATCATTGCCACATCTTTTCCCATATCCAGCTGCTCCATCAACTGTCCGGCCGCCTGCTTCCGGCACTCTGCCCGTTTTTCGGGCGAATGTTCCATTTTGAAAATAACAGGCATAATTTCTTTATTTTTCAAATCCACTACCGGACGCACAATCGATAAAGCGGTACTTACTTCTCCCGGGGCTTTCACCGGAACAGCGATGACATCCACCGATTCGAGTACTTCTTTCGCTTTTAATGTCAAAAGTTTTGAATCTCCCGGGCCAACACCCACGCCATACAATTTTCCTGCCATAAGTTACTCCTATATGTTATTTAACTTTATTTTGTAAAATATACAGCCAGCACGATTTATCCCTGGACATCGGAATTTTCTGAAGACGTTTAAGCCATGAGTTTTCAGCCAGCTTCCTTTCCATCACCGCTCCGTCTTCACTGTAGATGACCATAACGCCTTCCGGGGCCAGAAGTTCCCGACCTCTGGAAAAAAGCAGATAATAG
>CATYEA010000102.1 GCA_958405355.1 uncultured Lachnospiraceae bacterium | reverse complement strand
GCAGGGGAAAGCCGCATTTACTATTGAGGGTGTGTATGTGATGGGAATCTCCGGTACCAGGCTTGATGAGTACAAAGAGACAAAAGCTATGGATGATGCGGATTTAGTGATCGCAAAGTGCTATGCGAACGGTAGGGCTGTAGATGATAATTGTGCAGTTGTATTTGATGTGACTAAGCTGGAAGAATATGTTCTTCCGGTAACACAGGTAACAGTGCCAACGACGGGAACAGGAGAATAAAATGAATTGGGCGGATATGGAAGAACTAATAGAAGAAATTCGGCGGGAATATCATATTCCGCCTTTTTTTGAAGATGAGGGTCTGGAAAGCTTTATCAAAGAAGGAATTTACCGGCTTGGAAAATTAAATCCCGGAACAGATTACAACGAAGACCTAATGTATAGGTCATTGCTTAAAAGCTATGTTTATTATGCCTATCATGGGAAGGTGGATAGTTGGTCTGAAAACTATTCATCAGCTATCATTGAATGGCAGATGGGGAGTGAGGTGCCGCGATGATTCAACCGCCAGAATACGCAGATGGAGCTTTTAGGCTTTATAAGATAAAAACAGATACATCCAAGGATTATCCAGAGAAATATCTCGAAGATACAAAAATAGTAATCTGGTACAGGGAGATTTCTGTTTTTGACCGAGTCCGTTATGAGTTTGACCAAGGCGGGAAAGAAGTCACTTTAAAAATCAGGATTCCCATGTTTCGGGGGATTGATAGTCAATGCGTGTGTTTGATTGGCAAAACCAAACATCAGGTGTACAACGCGACTCACGTTAAGGATAAGAATGGATTCTTGGAAACGGAACTGACTTTAGTACGGCCAGAAAAGGAGTTGGACATGTTATGACAAAGGAAGATTTGAGCGAGCTACTTCATTCGTTGGGAATTCCGGTAAATGAAGGAATATCCAGTGACGAGAATATGAATAAATATCCTCGAATTGTTTATTGGCCTTATGCGGAACAAGATGAAATGGCATCCGGGGAAGATTACCACAACATTGTTACATATCAGATATCTTTCTGGTCCAAGACGCCACAGCATGAAAAATTTAAAGAGCTTAGGGAAGAGCTGCGGGCCATTGGCCAGCACCCGCTATTTAATCATGAATACGTCGAAAATGACCCGATTTTTGCGAGAACATGGCATACATATTTTAGTTTGGATGTGATTGAGGATGGCGAATGATACGGATACAGAGGGCTTTGACGAACTCGAAGAGTTACTCAAACAGTATGAGGTCAACGAGGAAAAAGTTTTGAAAGCATTGGAAAAGGGAGCAAATATGCTTGTCATAGACGTGCGAAAGCTGCCAAGACCAAGGTCATCGATGAATGGCCGGGGATATACGCATTTGATCAATACTGTAACAAGCGGAAGATTTAAGCGCGAGATCGAAGTTGGGTGGGGGAAGTATTATGGCCCGATGGTTGAATGCGGTACCAGAAAAATGCGAGGGACACCCCATATAAAAACAGTATTTAAGAGGAATAAAGGGAAATATTATGAAGCGATTGAAAAAGAGTTATTCAGATAGAAAGGAGAGGAAAAGATGTCAATAACAACAAAACGGCCGCCTATAAAAGAAACAGTCGGAGCACAGTATATCTGTTTTAACACGATGACAGAAGATAAAGAATGGACAAAGAATTATGAGCCGGATGTTGAACGGACCGCCGTCGTCAAAAAAGTGACAGTGACCGAAAACGCAGAATCTAATGACGTCTATGCAAGCGGCGAGGTGTACGATACAGAAAGCGCAATGTCATCAATTAGCATCGAAGTAGAGGTTATTGCTTTTCCGGCGGATACAATTGCGAGAATGCGAGGCGAAACAGTGGAAACCAGTGGGCTTATTCTTAGTGGTTCCAAAAACGAAAGACCATTTTTTGCATATGGCAAAGTTGTCAAGTTAAAAGGTGGGCATGTGCGTTATGAATGGTTTCCGAAATGTAAGCTCGTAGAGAATAGCGACGAAGCTTCTACAAGAGAGGAGTCTTTCTCGGAACAGACGGATACAATTACCATCAAAGCATATGCTTTCGATGAAAAAGGCAATATACGTTCCAAAGCAGATTCCTCAGCATCAAATTTTCCAGAAACATTGACGGAGGAAAAATTTTTTGGAAAACCAATTCTTGCTAATGATGATTTGGAAACGGCGATTGCAGGATAAAGAGGTGGACGAGTGAAAGGGCATTTTATCGATTTGATGGATGGGACAAGACTTGCCATCAAAGTTAATTTTGGCACAATATATTATATGCAGAAGCAAAAAGGATATTATCGCCTGGCGAAAAAAGCGGAAAAGAATCCCAAAAGCTTGACAGAACAAGAAAGCTTTGATATGGCAGCCAATATCATTTATGCAATGATTCGAAGCAACGGACGAAGCGTTACTTTTGATGAAGCGCTTGCCTTGGTTCCGCCGGACACTAAAGACATTGAACGTGTATTAAAAGCGTTCCGGAAAGAATACGAGGCTTATAGTAAAAAAAAACAGGCGAAGGCGAGTGTGGCGCCTTAGATATTAAGTGGCCTGAGTATATGGTAGCAGCAAAAGAAATGGGAATGAGCGAAGATGAATTCTGGAATGCAGACCCGATTTTTTTTAACCAATGCTATGAGATTTTTTGCCTAAAGCGGCAGCGGGAGGTGAGGGAAATGTATGGCAGATGATCTGAAACGTGTTGGTCTTGTTTTTAAGGCGGATGGAACGGTTGATTTTAATAAAAGTTTGAAAGAAGTAAATGCCTCTATTCAGGAAAATCGTACAGCATTTAATCTGGTAAAATCGACTTGGGACGAAAATACAAAGAGCCTGGATAAGCTGAGAGCGACACAAGAATATTTGACAAAACAGACAAAAGACTATACAGATAAAGCCACTATGCTCGAGCGTCAATTAAAAGAACTTGAATCTGCGGAAGAAAGAGATGAAAAGGCAATCCAAGATAAAAAGAGCCAGTTGAATCAGGCACAGACATCTCTGAATAATTATAAGCGTGGATTGGCTGATGTTGAAGAAAAATTAAAGAGTGGTGCGTATAAAACTGAGCAATATACAAAAAAACTGAATGATTTAGGTGAAAAAGCCAAAAATGTCGGTGATAAACTGAGTGGCATTTCGACGGCTGCAGCAGGCGTTTTGGCTGGAGTGACAGCCCTGGTGCCAGCTACGGAAGAATACCGGAAAATCATGGCATCTCTGGAATCATCCAGTGAACTTGCGGGTTATACAGCAGAAGAAACTGAACAGACCTACAGGAAACTTTTTGGAGTTCTTGGGGATGATCAGACGGCTGCGACGACGACGGCAAATCTTCAGGCCCTTAGACTGTCTCAGGAAGAACTGACACAAATTACAGAGGGAACTATTGGAGCCTGGGCAAAATACGGGGACAGCATACCCATTGATGGATTGGCCGAAGCCATTAATGAAACTGTTAAGGTAGGACAAGTGACAGGGACGTTCGCTGATGTCCTTAATTGGGCTGGTACATCAGAGGATGACTTTAATGAGAGGCTGGCTGCTTGCGGCAGCGAATCCGAACGCACCAATCTGATTATGCAAGAACTTGCAAGTCAGGGACTCACAGAGGCGGGAAAGAAGTGGCAGGAAAATAATAAAAATTTGGTTAAAGGCAACCAGGCTACAGCGGATATGAAAGAAGCTACAGCGGAACTGGCAGAAACGGTTGCACCGATAGTTACGGAAGTTACAAAGATTGTAGCTGAATTACTAGGGAAATTTAACGAATTGCCGACGAGCGTACAAGCTGTCATAGGTATTGCGCTTGCGTTAGTGGCGGTATCATCTACGCTGTTTAGTACTATTGGCAACGTTAGCATGGGAATATCAAGTATGATAGGCTTTATGAATGGCGGAACGGCAGCGGCCAAGGTGCTAGGGACGGCATTAAAGTTTGCAGGTGTTATTGGCGCTGTAGCGGCCATTATAGCCATTTTTGTAACACTGTACAATAAATGTGAGTGGTTCAGGAATGCAGTAAACAGTGTGGCTGCTTTTGTGGTCGATTTTATAAGAGCATCGATTGACGAAATAAAGGGAATGGGGCAAGGCATTGGAGATTTCTTTTCAGGTGTTGCCAATGCAGTAAAGAATCTATTTTCATTTAACTGGTTGCCAAAAATCAAACTTCCACACTTTAAGATCACTGGCGGATTTAGCCTGATGCCACCGAAAGCGCCAAAATTTGATGTTGAGTGGTATGCCAAAGGAGGTATCTTAAATCGACCGACCATATTTGGAGCGAATGGCGATAATCTTATGGGCGGCGGAGAAGCTGGACCAGAGGCGGTCATGCCGATAAGTTTGTTGAAGCAGTATATCCGAGATGAAATGCAGCAGAATAACCTTGCTTTAGCAGAGCTTTTGACGGAAGCTGTTAAAAGTTTGGAAATAAATGCTGAAAATAATATCTATATTGGTGACAAACGATTATATCAGATCATCACTGAAATGGTAATCAAAGAGATATCGTCGAAGGTTGGAAGCCAGAGAGCTTCAAAGGGGGTAAGCTATGCTTGATATTCAGTACAATGACATAAGAAGCTCATCTTTGAAAGTTTTTATAAAAGAACGCCCAAGTATTCCAGCGGCCAAGCGGGCCTACAGAGAAATCGAAGTGCCGGGAGTCAACGGAACATATTTACAAGATGAAGGACGCTTTGAAAGTACCGAGATAGCTGTTCCAATGAATTACATAGGGCCGGAAGATAAATGGTCTAAGCGATGGCGGAAAATACAGAAATGGTTGTCGGGAACAAATGGTGAATTGGTATTTTCGGATAACCCTGATTACTATTATAGAATTGCCCGTGTGAATCTAAGCGACAATGAGCATAAAGGGCGAAGAATAGGTGATTTTACCGCAACGTTTATTACCAAAGACGGATTGGAATACCTGAGGTCAGGAAAAGAAAAATATGATTTAAAAGATTTGTCATGGAATTCGGGAGAGGTGGCTTTTCCGGATTATTTTATTTCTGGTATCGGGGCCTGTACCATATCTGTTAATGGAAATGCTTTCGAGGTGAAATTGAATGGTTCAGTAATTTTAGATACAGAACGGCGTCTCATATATCTTCCGAACAAGACAATCGTCAATAATATCGGAAAAGGCGATTTCGAAAATCTTTATCTTCAACCCGGCCAGAATACCATATCTGTTTCAAAAGGATTTGTTGTAAAAGCAATTCCTCACTGGAGGTGCCGGTAATGATCGAGATATATAATGCAAATAATACGGATTTTGAAATGAACGGGAATATAACTCTGGTGCCGGAATCCTGTATTATTGATGCCGAACTTAATGGAACATGGGAAATGCGATTAGAACATCCGATTGATGAGGATGGAAGATGGAGATATATTGTTGAGGGAGCTGTTATTGCGGCTCCTTTTTTAACATCCAAAAAGCAATTGTATCGAATTTATTGGAAACACAAGGAGATAACTGGAATATCAGCAAAGGCCCGGCCGATATTTATGGATGCGGCCGGAGAGGTATTCTTGGACGATGTCCGGCCAACGACAAAAAATGGTCAGGATGCTTTGAACATTATGGTGTCTGGACAGACAAAATATAAGGCTATATCAAATATAACAAATGTTTCTACAGCATATTACGTGCGAAAAAATTTAATTGAAGCTATTCAAAGCGATATGGATCAGGCGTTTATTAAACGATGGGGTGGCGAGGTCTATTACGATAATTACACCATCTATGTAAATGGACGCATTGGATTTGATAACGGAATGAGGGTAGAGATTGGATTGAACTGTGAATCTGTTGAGGCAGAAATTGACATGTCCAATGTGACCACAAGAATCGTTCCGACAGCCTATAATGGTTATGGCATGACTGGTGCATCCCCATGGGTAGATAGTCCATTAATTAACCATTATCCGGCAATTTATACTAAGACAATAGAATTCCCAGAAGTGAAAATGCGCGAAGATGCCAGTAATTCGGACGATGACACTGTCATCTTATGCGATACGGATGAGCAGAGAAATGCGGCCTTAAAAAAGAAATGCCAGGAATTATTTGAAACCGGAATCGACAAGCCGACGACTAATTATAAAGTGGATCTGATTGACCTGTCAAAAACAGAAGAGTATAAGGACTTAAAGAATCTGGAAACAGTTGGATTTGGCGATACGGTCCATTGCAAAAACCAAGAACTTGATATTGAAACTGATGGAAGGATAATAAGAGTTTCCTATGATTGTATAGGGGAGAAGAACGATTCGGTCGAAATCGGCGATTTTACTTATAATTACATAAATGATTTGGAAGCAGCACTTAGCAGAGTGGACGAAGCGATAAACCAAAACGGAACAGTGAAAGCGGAAAAAGTCATGGGAATTATAGACGGAGTGCGGGCTATGATGCGCGCCCAGGCGACCTCAGCTCAACCGGCCGCAGTCCGGGCCATGATATTTGAGGACTTGAATCCGAAATCACCGACACACGGCGCGCTGTGTCTGGGGACGATGGGCTTTCAGATCGCCTATGAACGTACGGCAGATGGAAGGGAGTGGGACTGGCGGACCTTTGGAACCGGCAAGGGCTTTTTCGCAGATTTTATTGTTGCCGGAACAATGCTGGCCGACCGTATCCGGGCTGGGAAATTGCAATCACAGGATTTTGTTGAGGGAAAGAGCGGCTTTGAGCTTGATTTAGATACCGGAATCATCACATTTTATGGTTCGGACGATTCTGGAGAAGCTTCAAAATTGGTTTTTAACAATGGCGGTATTACGATTACAAATCTTGCCACGGGAAGTACCGGAAAAGTCAGTATACGTTATCAAAAGGTCGGGGATGCTTATTTTCCAATCATCAGTGGCACTGACGGCGATACTGGATATAGTATGAACCAGAACGCTCT
>CATYEA010000101.1 GCA_958405355.1 uncultured Lachnospiraceae bacterium | reverse complement strand
CCCTTCTGGCTGACCGAAAATTTTTTATTCAAAGCTTTGTTCAAAGCAAATTTTTCAAAATGAATGAAGAAACAAAAAGTAAATGAAGGAGGGATAGAGTTACGCAGAGCATTTGAGACGCTTTTATTTTGTGGAAAGGAGAGAAGTATTATTGAGAAAATCAAGGCGTAATATTGTTAAATTAATGGTTGTTGTATTATGTATTGTTAATCTTTTTCAGCCATTATCATTGTTTACGAATGCCGAAGAATCCAAATTAGAAACTGCGGCAGAGGTAGAAACCAGGGAAGATATAAATTTGGAAATTGAACGAGAAATGAGTACAGCAGGAACGGAAAGTGAAAAGGAGGAATCTGAGAATGAAAGGGAGGAAAATAAAAATGAACCGACGCAAGGGGAATTTGAAGGTATTGCCGCGGATGAGAGGAAAGAGGAGATCGGGGAAGGCTATTTTGCCGAGAATGAAGATGAGATGAATGCCATCTTTCATTCGGATATTTCACTTTTTTCCTACCACGGGCAGACGCTGTATGTATCGGCAGGTTCGTATACATCTGTTTACGATGGGGGATTTACGAACCGATATAATGTATCCGGAGATGGAGATACGCTGCACTATGCTTACTGTCTGCAGCCGGATGCACCGGATCCATCGGGGAATGGGACAGTATACGAGGTAGATAACTTTTATATTAAGCTTGTCATTTGCCTGGGGATGTATGGTCCGGCACAGTCCTATGGTTTTGATGCCGGCATATGGCCTGGAGTCAATGAGTACAATAACGGTGCTAAATTGCCGGCTGCTTACGGCTATGTTCATGCAACATTAGGGTATTTATATGGTGCAGGACCGGGTGTGGGATTATATAATGAGCATGTGGACCAGTTGGACAGTTGGGTACAGGCCTGCATGGATACATACAACAATAATCCGGAAGTGAAAAAGATTGTTGACCATTCGAAGCTTTTTTATATGTATGGCGGATATCGCCAGGATGTGGCCTGGGTGGAATATATACCTCCTCAAAATGGAAGTCTTGAAATTATTAAGCGTTCTTCCGATGGGACAATCACAGAGAATAATGACTTTTACTCTCTGGCCGGTGCTGTGTATGGTGTTTATGATATAGAAAATCAGGAAATTGGCCGGATAACAACAGATGAAAATGGATGGGGTCAATTAACGGATATTCCTATTGGTGAATATGTCATTAAAGAAATCACAGCACCTCCTGGGTTTTATGTGAATGTGACACCATGCGATGTGACAGTTATACCGGGGGAGACGGCAACGATAAATACTGAGGATATTCCGAAAACAGTTCCGGTGTCTATTTTATTAGGAAAAATTGATGCAGAAACAAATTCAAACAGGCCATCTGGAAGTCAGTCTTTAAAAGGAGCCTTGTTTGAGATTACTTATTATAGTATACAGATGGACACAGATCCGGCGGCAGATGGACATGCACCGGAGAGACAGTGGACATTAAAAACAGATAAAGATGGATTTTGTAAACTGAGTGACGACTATAAGGCTGCCGGTGATGATTTTTATTATGATTCGGATGGAAATGCCGTGCTGCCCTTTGGAACTGTAACAATACAGGAGAAACAGCCGCCGGAAGGATATTTAATAAATGATGAGGTTTTTGTAAATAAAATTGTTCCGGAATATTCAGAAGATATATCGATCTATAATTATCCGGAAATTCGGGAGATACCGCAGAAGATACAGATTGAGTTGGAAAAGGTCGACAGTGAAACGATGGATACTGCAGCTCAGGGAAGGGCTGTATTGTCGGGGGCCGAGTATGAAGTCAGAAATTCGGAGAATGAAGTCGTAGATATATTGGTTACAGATGATATGGGACATGCCGTTTCCAAAGAATTACCATTAGGCATTTATAACATAAAAGAAACAGTGTCGTCCAATGGATATCTCCTGGACCAGAATGTTTATACTGTGGATGCTTCAAAACCAATCGATGAAACATCACATGTGTTTCAGTATAAAGTGACCAGCGGAGAAGATATCGTCCGAGGTGATGTGGAGATTATTAAATTTCGGGACAACCTGGATACGGACGATGAGAATCTCATACCATTGGCTGGAGTAGAGTTTAGCTTTACTTCAAAAACGATGGGGAATATAGTCAAAGTAGTTACTACAGATGAGCAGGGATGGGCCTCCACGGCTTCACCGGAAGAACCCCGGGGCAGTCTGGTTTTTGACACCTATATTGTGACAGAAACAAAATACCCGGATAATGTAAAGCCGGTGGAACCCTTTGAAGTAACCATATCTGAGGAGGGTATTACATTAAAAGGCATTTATAAAGAAAATAAATTAATCGCAAGTCCTGTGACCGTTGTCAAGAAAGATGCCGGAACAGGCAATGTGATTCCGGCAGAAAATACAGAATTTCGTCTTCTGGATGCTGATAAAAATCCAATACTAATGACTGCTTACTATCCATCGGTTGCGCCAATTGACACATTTTCCACGGATGAGAATGGACAGTTTACATTTCCGAGGCAGCTTGAATGCGGAACATATTATTTGGAAGAAATAAATGCTCCGAAAGGTTATTTAAAAGGTGAGCTCCTTGAATTTAAGGTAACTGAGGGTTCAACCTGGGAAAAACCGCTGGTCATTGAATTCTTTGATGAACCTGCCCTGGGAAAAATCCGGATAGAGAAAATCGATTCTGAGACCGGAGATTTGCTTGACGGCGTTGAATTTGACATTATTGCAGCCGAGAATATTGTTACACAGGACGGTACGGTAAGACTTAATAAAGGTGATGTAGCGGATACGTTAACGACAAAAGATGGCATTGCCGAGTCTAAGGCATTGTTTCCTGGAAAATATGAAGTTAGAGAAACGAAGCAGCTTAGTGGTTATATCCTAAATCAGGATGTATGTAATGTTGTATTGGAATATAAAGATCAAATGACACCGGTAATTTTTTGTGAGATGAAAAGTGAAAATCAGCCAACGAAAATACGAATTTTTAAAGTGGATGAAAAAACAGATGAACCGCTTCCGGGAGTAGAATTTAAGATTTGGAGAAAAAATACCGAAAATGAAGAGGCCGCCCCTATGATTTTGGAAGAACAGAGAGTTATTACTGATAAAAATGGGTTTATAGAGATGGAATATCTTTCTTCGGGGACTTATTGTGTGCAGGAAACCAAGAGCCTTTATGGATATGCTCCGGATGATACGGTGTACGAGTTTGTTGTATCGGAGGATGGACGGATTGATGGAAAAGACATCGGGGAACTTCGAGTAACCAATACACCGATTGAGATACATACAATGGCTGTGGATCAGGCCTATGGGGATAAGACAGTTACTAATCGGGAGAGGGAAACGGTGGTTGATCAGATCGTATATAAGGGCTTGATTCCTGGAAAAGAGTATACGGTTAAAGGAAGTTTGATGGTAAAATCTACGGGAAAACCATTGATAGATGATGGAAAAGAAGTGACGGCTGAACGGACGTTTACAGCGGAGAAACCGGAGGGAGAAATTGAACTGACATTTACATTTAATGCAAAAGTCCTGGCCAAAGAAAAGCTTGTCGTTTTTGAAAAGCTTTTCTATGAAAATGAAGAAGTCGCATCACATGCAGATATTGAAGATGAGGACCAGACGGTACAGATTAAGAAGATTTTGGATACACCGAAAACAGGAGATAGGGTCAATATGATGAAATTTGCTGGTATATGCTGCATGTCTGCGTCCGTTATGGCTTTCCTATGGCGCAGTATGCGGAAAAAACGGAATAAATAAAAATATTCCCAATACCGGCAGAAATACCAGTATTGGGAGTATTGTAAAGACTAAATGCGCAGTTTCGTTCCCTTTGAATCTCTGTGTCCAAGTTTTAGTTTATTCAAAGAAATGGTTTTATCATTATAAGTAATGATAGTTTCCCCGTTTTTATCGAGCAGATAAACTTCTTCGACCATATCGTCACTGGAAAGTTTGATTCCCCGGACACCGAGGGCGGCTTTTTTCTTTTCAGGTACTTCGTTAATGTCGAATCGGAGGAAGATACCTTTCTTTGTTCGCAATGCCACATGGGTAGCATCGTTCAAAGGAGTAACGGCAATGACTTTATCATCTTCTGAGAGTTTTGTTGCAGCAATGGTCCGCTTGGAAACGTTGAATTCTTCACCATTTACTTGTTTGAACATGGCTTGTCCGGTGGCAAAGAGCAGTCGGTTTCCAATGACATTTGTCAGACAGTCCACATAGACGAGGTTTTCTTCGCTGCTGTTATAATTGCCGAAATTATCAATAGGAATGGCTTTGTCACGGAATTTACCATAAGGCAGGGCAGATACTTTAATCATGTGCATGCGTCCTGCATCGGTGAAGAGACAGAGCTTGTCTGTATTCACGCATTGGATAACATATTTATTTTCGGAAACGGCAGCATCCCGGTTTCTCTCAAAAGTCGGTACATCTACAGTACGGCAGTAACCAAAACGGTCCATCAGGAAGACAACTTCCATTTCTTCAAATTTTTTCTCTTCAAAGACGGCCTCTTTGGCATTGATAATCTGGGTTCGTCTTGGACGGGCGTAGGATTTTCGGAAGTTTTGGAGTTCCTTTGTGATGACCCGGGACATGCTGGAATGGTTCTCCAGAATATCTTCATATTTAGCAATATTTTTTAATGTTGTTTCGTGCTCTTTCTGGAGAGCTTCGATTTCCAGTCCGATAAGCTTATAGAGCCGCATTTCCAGAATAGCTGTGGCCTGGTTCTCTGTAAACTGCAGTTTCTTCGCGTTCCGTTCAGAGGTTTTGGTTTTGAATTTAATGCCTTCCGTTATGCCATTGACGAGACAGTTTTTGGCCTGTTTAATATTTTTGGAACCCCGGAGGATTTCTATGATTAAATCAATGACATCACAGGCTTTGATCAAACCTTCCTGGATTTCCCGTTTTTCCTGTTCCTTGACTAAAAGGTGCTGATACTTTCGTGTGTTGATGTCAAACTGGAAGTCCAGGAAATTTTCAATGATTGCTTTTAACCCCAGGGTTTCCGGCCGGCCACTGGCAACAGCCAGCATGTTTACTCCAAAGGTATCCTCGAGGCGGGTTTTTTTATAGAGCATATTTTTCAGATTTTCCACATCTGTGTTCCGGCGAAGTTCCAGAACGATGCGGATTCCTTCTTTAGAGGATTGATTGGAAATATCAACAATGTCGTTTGTCTTTTTACTTTCCACCAGGGCATAAACATCATTTAAAAATTTGCCGATACCGGCTCCGATCATTGTATAAGGAATTTCGGTAATAACAAGCTGTTCCCGGCCGCCTTTAATTTTTTCGACTTCCACCTTACCCCGGAGTTTGATTTTACCCTGTCCGGTTTCGTAAATAGAAAGGAGTTCATCCTTGTTTGTCACAATGCCGCCTGTAGGGAAATCCGGGCCCGGCATGATTTTCAATAATTCTTCAGTGGAAATATCTGGTTTTTTTATATAGGCCAGAACGGCATCAATAACCTCACCTGTATTATGAGGCGGGATACTGGTTGCCATGCCGACGGCAATACCTTCTGTGCCATTGATCAAAAGATTTGGAATCCGGGCAGGAAGGACTTCCGGTTCTTTTTCTGTTTCATCAAAATTTGGCTGGAAATCGACTACATTTTTATCCAGGTCGGTCAGGAAGGCTTCTTGGGTCAATTTCTGAAGGCGGGCTTCCGTGTAACGCATGGCAGCGGCGCCATCGCCCTCGATGGAACCGAAATTGCCGTGTCCGTCTACCAATGGTTCGCCTTTTTTGAAATCCTGGCTCATGACGACAAGAGATTCGTAAATCGAACTATCACCATGAGGATGGTATTTACCCATTGTATCGCCGACGATACGAGCTGATTTACGGTAAGGTTTAT
The DNA here is from genome assembly GCA_958405355.1 of uncultured Lachnospiraceae bacterium. Classification (GTDB taxonomy): domain Bacteria; phylum Bacillota; class Clostridia; order Lachnospirales; family Lachnospiraceae; genus Frisingicoccus. The sequence continues at coordinate 1,032 of CATYEA010000101.1, read as the reverse complement.
CATATCGAATGCCCAACTCATACATATCATAGAGGGTTCGGCGTTGGACCGGTTTCAGCCCATCCCGTACATCTGGAAGAGCCCGGGCAATGATGACGCTCATGGCGTAGTCAATATAGGATTTTTGCATAATTTCCGAATATTCGGTACGGATAATCTGTTCTTCCGTTGTTTTCTTTTCCATGAGTTGACCTCCTAAATATCCAGTTCGGCATCATGAGCGTGCCGGTAAATAAATGACTTTCTAGGTGGGACATCATTACCCATCAAAAGTTCGGTGACATCCGAGGCCATACGGGCATCTTCAATCTCTACCTGTTTCAAAATCCGGGTTTCCGGATTCAGGGTTGTTTCCCAGAGCTGAGTGGCATCCATTTCACCAAGACCTTTATACCGCTGCAAAGTAAAGCTTCCCTTGTGAGTCCTGCGGTATTTTGCCAGTGCCTCGTCATCGTAAAGATATTCCTCTTTGCCTTTGGATGGCATAGCTTTGTAAAGAGGCGGCATGGCAATATACACATGACCCTCAAAAATCAGCTCAGGCATAAAGCGGTAGAAGAGGGTAAGCAACAGGGTGGAAATGTGGGCACCGTCCACATCCGCATCAGCCATAATGATAATCTTATTATAACGAAGTTTACTGATGTCAAAATCATTGCCATAGCCTTCGGAAAAACCGCAGCCAAAGGCATTGATCATTGTTTTAATTTCTGCATTGGCAAGAACTTTGTCGATACTTGCTTTTTCTACATTTAAAATTTTACCGCGAATTGGTAAAATCGCCTGATAATGACGATCGCGGGCGGTCTTTGCAGAGCCTCCGGCCGAATCACCCTCGACGATAAATATTTCACAGATGGAAGGGTCGCGGCTTTCACAGTTCGCCAGTTTTCCATTGGAATCAAAAGAGAATTTTGGCTTGCTCAGCAGATTTGTTTTGGCTCGTTCTTCAGTTTTGCGGATTTTAGCTGCCTTTTCAGCACATGCAAGGATATTTTTTAAGGTCTCCAGGTTTTTATCAAAATATCTTGG
>CATYEA010000100.1 GCA_958405355.1 uncultured Lachnospiraceae bacterium | reverse complement strand
ATGCTGTTTTTTCAATTTTCCCTGAACGATCGGTCCGACGGTATGGATAACATAGTCACAAGGAAGATTGTAGGCCGGCGTAATCTTTGCCTGCCCAGTTGGCTCTTCATGTCCCTGACTCTCCATCAATTCTGCACAATCCAGCCTGAGCTGAATTCCTGCATAAGTATGAATGCAATTATCAATACAATTATGACAAGGATAGTAACAGCCGGTCATGCCGCTATTTGCCGCATTGACAATGGCCCCGCATTTTAAAGTCGTAATATCTCCGCGCCAAAGATAAATTCCATCCTCCATCGGCATAAGAGAGGCTAATTCGGTAATGCCTTTATTTTCTGTCTCTTCCCGTAAATATTCATCCTGAATCCTTAGAAAACTTTTTCCAATCGGCTTTGGAGCGCGTACATTCATAAGCCCTCGCAAAAACTGTTTTTCCTCCGCCGCTCCCTTGGGAACAGTCACTTTGCTGTACTCTGTGTTTTCCCGAAGAAGCTCCTGAATCAAAAATTTCCTTCGTTCACTCTGGTTCATCTTATTTCCCCAAAATCACTTTTAAAATTCGTAAGGCGGATTGCCGGAAAAATCTGCAATAACACCATGCGGATTTTCCAGATAAAATACCTCAAAAATCGGATTATCTGCAGTCTGATACTGTCCTTTCACAATAGGATTTGCAATACACATTTCTTTGGCTGCCATATTATTTTCAAACACAACTTTACCGCTTAAACGAATCCATGCGTATGAAGGACTGGAAACAGAAAGCTGCACATTAGGGTTTTCCTGCATATCTTTATAAACATCTTTCTGATTATTTGTACAGAACCACAATTTTCCTTCCATCTCTCCGGCAAACATAAACGGACGACATTTTGCTTCTCCGTCACGTCCAACAGTGGCTAAATACTGAACCGGGTTTTCCTTTAAAAATTCAACAACTTTTTTCATGATAATTACCTCCAAAATTTTTACTCAATGGAATAAATTGATTTTCCCTTTCGTTGGTTATATAATAAAACCGTACATCCAAAGTGTAAAGTAAGCACTTTATTGTGCTATAGTTACCTAAAAGATACTATTAGAGGAGGATTACTTCATGGAAAGCCCAAAAGAAAGTACCATTAAACCATCAAAGGATTTACCAGCCTGTCCTGTGGAAACCACCCTGATGTTGATCAGTGATAAATGGAAGGTATTGATTCTTCGGGATTTATTGACGGGAACAAAACGTTTTGGCGAATTAAAAAAATCCATTGGTCATGTTTCTCAGAAAGTATTGACGGCCCAACTCCGCCAGATGGAAGAAAGCGGCCTGCTTACCAGAAAAGTTTATCCGGAAGTACCGCCCCGTGTAGAATACACCCTGACAGAGCTCGGCTATAGCCTGAAACCTATTTTAGATGCCATGTGGACATGGGGTGAAAATTACAAAACAAAATTTTCCAGACAGACATAGGATTGTTTTTCAAATTAAAAATCTATTTCTCTTCCCTGAATTTTCATATACAGTATTGCACTCAAAACACAAAGGATGACCATGACTGCCAACAATACCAATTCCATCGAAATCTTTGGAAAAGCCATCAAAATTCCCGTCGGAACCAGCCAGACCGCAAAAGCTACAAGCATTGATACAAGGGTTGCTCCGCTCTGCTTGACAACCTGAACCTCACTGTCCCATTTGAGCAATGGCAAGGCCATATTCACTGCCAACCCGGCCACTGCCGAAAATACAATATAAAAGACCGGCACAAGAATCATAAAAACCAGTTTCAAAGGCTCCGGTCTCAGGGCCAGAATGCTCAAAATCACGGATATTGCATAAAACGGCGCAGCCAAAGACAGGTTGGCAAGGATTTTCCCGTTATAGACTTCCCTTGGCTGAAGCGGCAGCGACTGCAGTCTCCAGAGGGATTTTCCTTCCATGGAAATGGAACAGGACGTTGTCGGCATCATGGCCGGCATAAACCCAAGAAACAAAGGCCATAACCGACTCACCAGTCCTGGAATCCCTATCATCGTCTCCATCTTTTCCGCCCCAAAGAAAAGCAGGGACGCCGACACAATAACCATCAAAATATAACCGATTAGCGTATTACTGACATAAACACTTGAAGCAAAATACCGCCGCAATTCCCTCTGCCACAGAGCCTTCACTTTTGAACTTTTTACCTGGCTCCCCAACGTATAATTATTTTTGGCAGAAGTCGCATTTAGCAGACTGCATATAGCCACATAATACTTTTGCAATATCCCGGCAACACATATAAACAAGGCTGTCATACCGACACACAACCCTAAAATCCACAAAAAGCGACCTTCCACCACCGCTTTTCCATACACCCAGGCCGGAGGATATATTTTCCGAAGCAATTCCGTAATCGCCAGTGCCATATCTTCAAACAAGGACATCCCCATGTGTTCCACATTCCGTGAAAAAACCATACTGCCAACAATAACCGCTGTTGAAAAAACTAAGGTCAAGAGAGCAATGCCAAGGCTCTTATGTTTCATACGGGCACCGATGGCCGTAATCACAGCGCCGATCAAAAGGGCAATGCAGAGCGGCAGTACCGGCAAAAACAAGATTCCAAGTATTCCATAAATGTAAAAAGAAAGGGCCGGCCGCAATATCCATCCATAAATGCCAAGTCCCGGAACCATGACCACCAGACTGAATAAAAGATTTGTCGCATACATGGTAATAAACCGGCTGATCACAATGGCGGCCGTGGACACAGGCCATGAGGCCTGAAGTTCATAACTTTTTAAGGAAAACATCATATCTCCTGCTTTAAAAAAAGAAAAGAACAAAATAACCATGCTGGCGACCGTATAGAAATACATCGGAAGTACATCCGCCAGTCCCATGCCAATATAAGCAACTGACAGCAGAAGCATATAAAACATGAGCAATACGGCAAGAAAAATCCAGATTACACTTAGAAGGACAAATCTCTGCTTCTTTCCCGAATCCCTTGTGTAACGGGCCTCATTAATACCGAACACATTACATAATCCGATATGGGTTAATATTTTAATCTGAGTAAGCATTGCTGACCACCTCCATAAATACGGATTCCAGGGATTCTCCTTTCGTCAATTCCTCAATCGGTCCGCTGGCAATTAAACAGCCCTTTTTAATAATAGCGACTTTATTACAGAGTTTTTCCGCCACATCCAGTACATGAGTAGAAAAGAAAATGGCCGCTCCTTCGCTGCACATTTTGTGCATTTTATTTTTCAATGCCAGCGTGGCTTTCGGGTCCAGTCCCACAAAGGGCTCATCAAGTATTAACAGTCTCGGCTGATGGATCAAAGCCCCAATGATGACAAGTTTCTGTTTCATTCCATGAGAATAAGAAGAAATCAAATCTCCCAGAGCTTCCGTGATCTCAAAATCTTCCGCTTCTTCCCGAATCCGCTCTTCCCTCTCACTGGCTGAGAGTCCAAAAATATCTGCAATAAAATTTAAATATTGAATTCCCGTCAGATAATCATATACATCCGGATTGTCCGGAATATATGCCATCATTGATTTACATCGAATTGGATCCTGTTTAATGGATACACCGTCAATGAAGATATCTCCCCGATCAAATTTCTGAATACCAACGACACATTTGATCGTTGTGGTCTTACCGGCGCCATTGTGACCGATAAATCCATAAATATCTCCCGACTGCACATCAAGACTCAAATCTGATACGGCAATTTTACCTCCGTGGTAGGTTTTCGTTAAATCTTTTATTTCAAGCACTATTTTTACCTCCCTGTAAACTATGATATAAAAAGCATATACCTTCCACTCTATGGAATGTCAACCATTTATTTGAAATTTAACTTAGAGCTTACATTGACAACCAGAAATTTGACAGCTATACTATTTATACTACATATGTAAGATTTGGAGGGGATATGATGAAAGATCTGCCTCAGATTTCCGAAGCAGAGTATGAAGTGATGAAAGTGGTCTGGCAGAAAGCCCCTGTCAGCACCAATAGCGTTACTGAAATATTGACAAAAACAACAAATTGGAGTCCCAAAACCATTCAAACGCTTTTAAAACGCCTTGTGAACAAGGGGGCTCTGACCTACGAAAAACAGGGACGGGTCTTTGTTTACACGCCGCTGGTCGAAGAAGATTCCTATGTACGCCAGCAAAGCCAATCTTTTTTAAAACGCTACTTTGACGGAGACATGTCCCGGATGCTGTCTGCCTGTCTTGGAGAAGAAACTCTTTCGGAAAATGATATTGACGCTCTGCGGGCTATTCTAACCAAACATAAAGGAGAATCCGAATGACATCCATTGCTATACATTTTATGATGTGCAACCTTTTCATTGCATTATGTATCCTGATGATCACTGCTGTAAAGCATTTGTTTAAAAACTATTTATCTGCCCAGGTCATCTACCGTCTCTGGTATGTTCTTTTTGTATTCATGGCATTACCTTTTATCCCGGTACGACTGCCTGAAATTTTCCGTGTTACGGCCCGGATGCCGGATTTTCAAGCCCTTCCGGCCGCTCCGGGACAAGGGAATGGAACCGTGCAAAAAATAATGGACACTTCACAGGAGTGGATGAATGACTTCACCGTTTCCGTAAGTAAAAAAGCCCCGGCAACGCTCGGAACCCTCTGCCTGGTCATATGGCTGACCGGTATTTTTTTCATGCTGATCATTCACTTAAAAGCTCACCGGAAACTCTTTTTGATGAAACAGGCCGCCATCCGGATAGAGGACCCATCCCTTCGGAAACTTTATGACCAGTGCTGTGCAGAATTGGGAATTACAAAAAAACCGGAACTCTTTCGTACATCGATTTTAAAGTCACCGGTAATGACCGGCATCATTCGGCCGTCCATCTATCTGCCGGCTCATTTGCTGTGCGATATACGCCAATCTCATGGCCCTTCCTTCCCGGCTCTGCGTCATATGCTTTTGCACGAACTGGTTCATTATAAACAAAAAGATGCTCTTACAAACGGCCTGATAAATTTGTTTCACCTGCTTTACTGGTCAAATCCTGTGGTATGGTTTGCTGTAAATGAAATGCGAAATGACCGGGAAATCGCCTGTGACACAGCAGTTCTTAAAGTCCTCGGTGAAAAAAATGCCTTTGATTACGGAAATACCCTGATTAATCTGGCAGAAAAAATTTCCATGGATATTTTTCCGTCCGTCTCCGGTATGAGTGGAAATATGCGTCAGATGACACGGCGTATCCGGCACATTGCCGCTTATCGTCGACCTACAAGAACCATGGTAATCAAAAGCGCCTGCATTGGTCTGGCAACAGCGGCATTACTCCTTTCCCTATCTCCCACACTTGCTGCCAATGCCCTTTATCATGATTTAGCATCAGCTCATGGAGGCCGAATCAGCTCAGACAGCCGGGACATTGGTCAACCATCGTCTCTTTTTGCTGAAAACACCGCAATCGCTGACATTGACCTGTCTTCTTATTTTAAAGATATCGACGGAAGCTTTGTCTTATATGATTTATCCGCCGACTCATGGCAGATTTATAATAAAGCCGATGCTTTCACCCGTAAGTCACCGGACTCGACCTATAAAATTTACGCTGCTCTCTTTGCTCTGGATGCCGGTCTCATCACCCCGGCAAGTTCTGAGCTGACGTGGGACGGTGAAATCCGGTTATTTGACGCCTGGAATAAAAATCAGAATTTAAATTCCGCCATGGAAAACTCGGTCAACTGGTATTTTCAGACATTGGAAGAACAAATGGGCAAAGCCGTTGTTCAACAATACATCGATGAAATCAGCTATGGGAACAGAAATTTAAACGGTGATTTTCCATCCTGTTGGCTTGAATCTTCCCTGAAAATCTCTCCGGTCGAACAGGTTTCCCTTTTAAAAGAAATCTTTTCCGGACAGACATCCGAAGAAGACACAACGATCCAACATACTTTTTCTGACGCCCATATCCAGACCGTAAAAAATGCCCTCTGCCTTTACAATATTCCAGGCGGTGCCATTTATGGCAAGACCGGCACAGGAAATATCAATGATCACAATGTCAATGGATGGTTTGTGGGATTTACAGAAAGCTATGGCCGGACCTGCTTTTTTGCAACCCATATTGAAGGTTCTGACGATGTTTCCGGAAGCCGGGCCGCAGAAATTACCCAGGCCATTTTATCAGACCTGGGTATTCTCCATTGATTTATCGGCTCTCCAACAATGATTTATTCACTGACCCGATACCGGTACAGGGGAATCTGACTTGCTCCGTCACCCAAAATATGATTCCCCAAATACCGGATGGTATCCCCTTGCAGGAAATCCACCGTCAGTTCATGGGTCAGTATACAGTCTGTTCCCTTTCTCTCGCATACTGCATCCACTGTCACTGTCCATGTGCCGTCTCCGTTCTCCCGAATTTCCGTGGCCTCCGGAATCGATGTCCAAAAAGCATTCACCGTATAATTACCACAGCCTAAATTCGCACAGCTATAAGTATTTGTTCCATCATTATAGACCGCATATTCACGCAGCGTTTCCAGTGAAACCGGAAGATATTTCATCAAAAGATTTTCAAAATCCTCCGCAGGTATTCCTTCTGGTAAATTATCACTTTCAAAGGTTTCTCCGCAATCCAACATATAAAGCGATTCGTAAAGTCCATTAAAATCCAGATCCAATATATTTTCATTGTCCCACTCGGTACTGAACAAATTATTTCGCTGATAACCCACAGGAACAAGCCATCGTTTTGTAAAATCTTTGCAGGTCTCATCCATAGGCCGTACCCGCATCAGAACATTGCTCTGAATCACTTCCGATACTTCCGGCGGTTCAGGTACATCCAGCACATAACAAAGCCAACCTTTTTCCGTATAGGACCAGGTTTTGATCCTATGCTCATAATTCCCCGTACTTACCGGGCCCTGACTGTCCCATATAACGTTAGAAGTTGTCACACTCATATTTTGTCCGTCA
>CATYEA010000099.1 GCA_958405355.1 uncultured Lachnospiraceae bacterium | reverse complement strand
GTAAAAATAGCGACGAAATTTTTGAAACTTTTAGGCAGAAATGCAACTCATCTGCCAGGATGGATGGCCAATCAGCTCTGCCCGGATTTCCTCGGACATTTGGAAAAACCTGAGACACTTGTCTATGTCATGGGAACTAACGGTAAGACCACCGTATCCAATCTGACGGCGGAAGTATTGAAGGATAATGGATATGAGTATATTAATAATGCTTCAGGCAGTAATGTCAGTGAGGGCCTTATTTCTGCACTGTTATCAAAAAGCAGTTTCTTTGGAAAGGCACGCTGTAAACTGGCGATTCTGGAAGTGGATGAACGTTATTCGCCGCATATTTATCCATATATGCAGCCGGATATTTTTGTATGCACGAATCTGTGCCGGGATGCACTGGATCGAAATGCGAATGTGGACTTTATCGTTGATATATTAAATGATAATATTTCAGATCAGACGAAGATGATCTTAAATGGAGATGACCTGATCGTTAGTCATTTAAAACCTGAAAATGAAAGGGTATATTTCGGTATTGATGAGCTTCCGAGAGATGCAAAGGCCCGGCCGAATATTGTGCGGGATATTATTGTCTGTCCGGAATGTGACACGAAACTGGAATATGATTTCCTGAGATATAACCATGTGGGACGTGCTCACTGTCCGAATTGTGATTATGGTTCACCGGACGTGGATTATGATGTGATTTCTGTCGATGATGCGAAGATGGAATTTACCATGAAGACGCCGGAAGGGGAAGAAACCTATCATTTGCTTGGAAAGAATATTACGGATATGTATAATGAAGTGACAGCCATTACGCTGCTCCATCAGCTTGGATTGAACTACGGGCAGATTTCCGGTTCTATGAACAAGATGCAGTTAGTGACTTCGCGGTACGATGTTCAGAAGGTAGCCGGCAAAGAAGTGATCATGTGTCTCGCCAAGGGGCAGAGCCCGATTGCCAGCTCCCGTGTATTTGAGTTCATTACGGAACAGGGCGGCAACAGTGCGGTCGTTTTGTTGAACTATGACTATCACGACCAGATGCATTCCTCTGAAAATATGGCCTGGATTTATGAGGCAGATTATGAATTTTTGAATAATGATTGTGTGAAACAGATTGTGGCCGGAGGAAATCGGTGTTATGATTATAAGATTCGGGCGCTTCTGGCGGGAATTCCGGAAGAACGGATTGAGTGTGCATTAAGACCGGAAGAAGTTGTTAAACTGGTTGATATTCAGAACGTAGATAAAATTTACATTCTTTTTGCTGTGTATACACGGCCGAAGGCATTGGAAATCAAAGAACATCTCATAAAACGAATTGAAAAGGGGGTAAAATAAGATGAAAATAGAAATATTATTTCCGGAATATTGCAACCTCTTTGGAGATTACGGTAATATGATGTATTTAAAGGCCTGCCTGCCGGATGCGGAGTTCATCGAGACATCCATGAACAGTGAACCGTTATTTGTGACAGAAAAGCCAAATCTTATCTATATGGGACCGATGACGGAACGGGCTCAGGAAAAGGTCATCCGCAAGCTGATGCCTTATAAAGAACGGATTGAAGAATTGATTCAGGAAAAAGTTTGTTTCCTGTTCACGGGAAATGCCATGGAAGTATTATTTCGTGAGATCATTGACGGCGACCGGGTGATTCCGGGAGTGAATATTTTTGATTTTTCCGCAGTGAGAGATTATAATCACCGGTTTAACGGAAATTTCTACGGTGAATTCAATGAGCGTAAAGTGGTTGGATGTAAGAGCCAGTTTACCATGGCCTATGGCGCGAATGAGAATTGCTATTTTGCCAAGACCATCCGGGGGATTGGCATTAACAAATCATCCCGTTATGAGGGTGTGCGGCGCAGAAATTTTATCGGTACTTATTTGGTAGGGCCATTACTGGTCATGAATCCATATTTTACCCAGTATCTGATGTATCATATGGGGATTGAGAAGCCGAAGCTGGCCTACGCCGAGGCGATGAAGGACGCTTATCATCAGCGTTTGACAGAATTTGAAAATAAACGGACAGCTATGGAAAAGGAATAGTAGGAGGAAGAACATGGATAAATACAGAGCTTATGTAGGGTCTTATACCCGTGGAGAGAGTAAAGGCATCTATATGTATGATTTTAGCGGGGACGAGCCGGTGTTGATCGAACAGGGCGTTGTGGAGATTACAAATCCATCCTTTCTGAGACTTTCTGCAAATGGAGAGTATTTATATTCCAACTGTGATGAAGGGGTGGCAGCATTTAAAGTTCTTTCGGATGGAAGTCTGGAATATCTGAACCGGCATTCGGTCCAGGGGCTGCGTCCGTGTTATCTGCAGGTGGATTCGGCCAATGAATATCTGGTCAGCGCCGGATATTATGATGGGAAACTGACTATTTCACGGATTAATCCGGACGGTACTGTCGGAGAAGTGACGGATGAGGTCTTTATGAAAAGTCCTGGCAGTGTTATTTCCAGAAACAATCGCTGTCATGTAAACTGTGCCCTGTTTACTCCGGATGAAAAGCATATTCTTGCGGTGGATTTGGGAATGGATCAGATTAAGGTTTATGAATTTGACCGGGTTCATGGAAAAATTTGTCTGAAAGATATTATCCGCTGTGAAATCGATTCCGGGCCGAAACATATTATCTTTTCCAATGATAAAAAATATGTTTATCTGACCCACGAGAACGCCAACATGGTGACAGAATATGCTTATAAAATGGGAAAAAAAGGTCCGGTCTTTGAAAAACTGGATCAGCAGTCCACGCTGCCGCCGAAATTTACAGAAGATAACTGTGCGGTAACATTAAAAATTACAGATAACGACCAGTATCTTTTCGTGACGAACTCAGGAGATAACAGCGTGGCTATTTATAATATTGGTGCTGAAAAGAAAATGGATAAGCTCTGTGTGCTTCCGGTCAGCGGTATTTATCCTAGGGATATTTACCTGTTCCCGGATAATAAACATTTTGCTTCTGTGAATCAGGAATCCGATTCGATTACTATATTTGGTGTCAATTATGAAAAAGGTTATATTTACATGAAAGGTAAACCGGTTCATGTACCTTGCCCGACCTGTATTGAAGTAAAAAAACTGAAATAGAGATGAATGATGCTGTGGAATGAGGAAACTTGTTTTACAGCATCTTTTTGTATTATGCAATTATGATGCAAAAAGGATGTAAAATGGCAGCAAGGGAGGAGAGAATTGTGAACCGGATTTTAATTGTTGAAGATGAAAAAGCGATTTTATAATTGATCCGCATGAACCTTGTGGATGCCGGATATGTTTGCGTTTGTGCGAAGGATGGGGCTGAGGCGGCGGATATATTGGAAAAAGAAAGTTTTGATTTGATCCTATTGGACATCATGCTGCCAAAGATCAGCGGCTATGAATTAATGGAATATATACGGCCGATGAATATTCCTGTCATTTTTCTGACAGCCAAATCGGACGTGATGGATCGGGTGAAAGGACTGAAGCTGGGGGCAGAGGATTATATTGTGAAGCCCTTTGAGATTATCGAGCTGCTGGCCCGGATTGAAACGGTTCTGCGGCGGTATAATAAAACCGCCCGGATGCTGTCAGTCTATGATGTGACGGTGGATACATTTTCAAGAGTGGTAAAAAAGGCAGGGCATCCGGTCAGTTTGACGGCCAAGGAATATGATATTTTATTGCTTTTTTTGAGAAATAAAAATATCGCCCTGTTTCGTGACAGAATTTATGAGAGTGTTTGGGGTGAAATGTATATGGGCGAAAGCCGGACGGTGGATTTGCATGTCCAGCGGATGCGGAAAAAACTCGGATTGGAGTCGAAAATTGTTCCGGTTTACAAGATTGGCTATCGCCTGGAGGTAGATGAGTGAAATTTTTTTGGAAATTATTTTTCAGTATTATTCTCGTTACCGAATTTTTTGTGGGTGTCAGTGGTTATGTGCTGATTTATTCTAGTTTTAAAAACTCTATGGAACGGGAAATCGAGGCGGCCTGGCAGGAAAATGATATGCTTTGTTTTTCTTTGAATCAGGGACTTGCCTGGTCTATGGAAATGTCAAATATATCCCTTATGTGGGGAAATCCCGGGGAGAACGAGAAGAATTATAAAGAAGTATTGACAAAGGCGATGACGATCCAGACGACGGATGGTGTCATCCCGTTTTCTTTCAGCAGCGATGAGGGAGAAGTCATCTGCGGAAGCCGGAAGCCGGGATTCGATGACGGACTTATAAAAACACTGAGTATGCAGGAAAGAGGGTATGAAATACGGAAAAATGATAATCGATACACAATTCATTGCGCCCGCCCGGTGACACTTTTAAATGAACATTATTTTATAGAAAATTACAGGGATATTACCGAAGTTTTTGAAAATCAGGCCAGTTATACCCGGACATTTTCTATGATTATGGGGCTGTTGTTTTTAGTGGGCGGTGCGGTCATTTTCGTGATTTCTTATTGGCTGGTACGCCCGATCCAACAGCTTTCCCAGGCGACGCGGCGCCTGGCTGCCGGAAATGATATGAAACCGGTTATGGTGAACAGCAGGGACGAAATCGGACAGTTGGCGGAAGATTTTAACCGGATGGCCGTTCGGCTGTCAGAAAATATGGAGGCTTTAAAGGATTATGCCAGACGTCAGGAAATGTTCGTGGGAAATTTTGAGCATGAACTGAAAACGCCCCTGACTTCCATCATTGGATATGGAGATATGCTCCGTTCCAAGAGAATGACAGAAGAACAGACGGTTCTCTTAGCTGACCAGATTGTCCGGGAAGGAAAGCGTCTGCAGGTTATGTCTGAAAAGCTTATGCAGCTTACGGTTTTAAAGAAACAGGATTTTAAAATGCGTCGGGTGTCGGCAAAGCAGTTTTTGACTTCTGTCTATGATACGGTATTTCCGGCGATGCAGGAAGATGGTATCCGGTTTATCGCTAAAATTCAGGATGGGAAACTATATATTGAACCGGATTTAATGAAAACAGTCTGCATCAATTTATTGGATAATGCCCGAAAGGCCATTGACGGAATCGGCGGCCAGGTCATATTGACAGGGAAAAAGGTAAAAGGCGGTTATGAAATTTCAGTCAGTGATAATGGATGCGGAATTCCGGCGGAGGAACTTTCAAAAATCAGTGAGGCATTTTATATGGTGGATAAGGCGCGTTCCCGGGGACGGGGCGGAGCCGGACTTGGTCTGGCAGTGTGTACAGCGATCATGGAAGTTCATCATGGAAACATAACTTTCGAGAGCACCCAGGGGGTAGGAACCTGTGTGCGGGTGTTTTTAACGGAGGTGAACAATGATGGCGCAGTTTAAGAAAACAGCTCCGGTTTTTATAGCTGTTTTGATATTATGTCTTTTGGTGACTATGCCGCCTCTCTTTGCAAAAATTAAGGAAAAGACGCTGCTGGACCAGGTCGTCACGGAAGAAATTCCGGAAAATGTATTGACGGAGAATTCAAAAAAGACTCTGTCAGTTTCTGAAAAGCTGGATCTCATTGTCAATGGACGGTCCGGCGGCTTTGGAGTTGCTGTGGTGGACGGCATTATTTCCGGTGTGGAAAATGACAATATTCTGAAAGAAAGGGCATGTTTGGAACTGGAGAAGCTTATGGAAAAAGATGCTATTTTGGTATTTGATACATCGGATTGTGAGCTTATTAGCGGAACACCATTAAATTACGTGAATTTGAATGATATGAGCCAGTCGGTGTCCCTAATATGGATTAATTTACAATTTGCTTCGATGATGGCAGATGTATTGATGGATGTGGAAACATCTCAAATTTATGAGTATAATCTGTACTGGGATTCTTATAGCGTGTCAGAAGATTCAGATTTGGTGGAATTGGATGATCTGATTCGAAATTTTGAGGAGTATACCGGATTATCTGAGGAGGAATTTGATTATTTTTATAATTGTTCCGATGCACCGATGTATATTGGTTTAAAATGATGCAACTTTGAAGGAATTTTGAAGCTGGTTTTATGGCTTCTTATTTTACACTGTCTTTATTATTAAGAGAGACGGTGAGAAAATGAGAAGAAAAAAAGAAAAATGGATAAATAGTTTTTTACGGTATTTAATTTGTGTACTGGTTCTTTTAGCTGTCATCATGGGAGCCTTTACCATCGGGAGAATCTATGCTTCCGGTCAATTCCTCGGGATCAAAGATATTGTTGCCGGAGTGGCATCGGGTCATGGGAAGGATTCAGGTTCTCAGAACGGTGTACCGGAAGACGGTGTCGCAGTATGGAATAACAGCGGTGTATCAGCGGGACTTTTGACGTTGGTCAATGCGGATCATCCGATGTCATCGGATTGGAAATATGAACTGGTCCAGTTAAAAAATGGGCAGAATATTGACAGCAGGGCTTATGAGGATTTACAGCAAATGATGGATGATGCCAGAGCAGAAGGGTTGGACCCTTATATATGCTCGTCCTGGCGGAGTCATGAAACCCAGGAACAGCTTTTTGAAGAAGAAATTGCGAGCTATGTGAAAAAAGGATATTCTAAAAGTGAAGCAAAGGTTCAGGCCGCCCAATGGGTGGCCGTACCGGGCACCAGTGAGCATGAACTTGGCCTTGCATTGGATATCGTGTCCGAGGATAATCAAAGGCTTGAAGAGGCACAGGAGGATACACTGACCCAGCAGTGGCTGATGGAACATTGTTATGAGTATGGTTTTATTCTTCGGTATCCAAAGGATAAAGAGGATATTACCGGAATCAGTTATGAGCCATGGCATTATCGATATGTGGGCCGGGAAGATGCCGCAGCCATTCGGGATTTGGGAGTATGTCTGGAGGAATATGTGGAACAAAAATAATAGCTCATAATATGCAGAGAAACGCGCCATTGGCGCGTTTCTTATATTATATATTATAATGTTTCATAAAATTTTAAGATGCGATCCATACGAGAGGTCATGTTAGCCAGCAATGCGTCCATGACTGTAATGGCG
>CATYEA010000098.1 GCA_958405355.1 uncultured Lachnospiraceae bacterium | reverse complement strand
ACCAATTCCCCAAATCCACGAATGAACGCCATCCGAAATGTCCGCAAGGTCAGGGAATTTCACGATGTATTTATTGCCAATGAAAATTTCAGTCATCTGAAAAATAAGCGGCTGGAACTGGCTGAATTGCTCAGCTATCCGATCCTTATGCTGGACAAGGCCAGCCTGACCAGTGAATTCCTTCACAGCCTGTTTCAGCAGCATCAGTTGGATCTGGTGCCTGAAATTGAACTGAGCAGCAACGATCTGCTCATCGATCTGGCCCGCATCGGCCTGGGCATAGCCTTTATTCCGGATTTCTGTCTGCCGGAAAAGGAGTCGGATTTATTCATCATCCGCACCCGGGAAATGCTTCCATCCCGCCAGATCGTCGTTGGCTATAATGACAAAGCACCGCTTTCCGAAGCCGCCCAGTATTTTATCGATATCCTCGTATAACCGAAAATTTTCTAAAAAAGATGATCCCGCAGCGTCCTTCGCTTTACGGAATCATCTTTTTAATCATACATATTATTCACCGTCAAATAATTCATCAAATTCTTCGCTGTCTAACAGTTCGTCGAACGCATCGGATACCATTTCCCATTCTTCATCGGTTTCGATATCTTCAAGCTGAACATCTTCTGCATTTTCAGCGCCGATAAAACGGTAAATATAAACTTCATCTTCATCCACGCCCTGATCTTCAAAAGGAAGTAAGGCAATGTAATTTTTCTCACCTACTGGAAATACGGCAATCACCGCACATTCGATTTCAGCACCGTCATCAAAGCTTAATGTCATCGTATCATCATCTTCTGGAATAAATGTTCCCATTTCTCTACCTCAACTTTCTTTCTGCGTATTTTCGCACACTTTCACTCTACCAGATTATTCCCTAAAAAGCAAGGAATTCTCCAACAAAAGGCGACATTTCCGAAGCTTTACCGTAGCGCTCCCGGGTAAAATAAACCCGGAGGTCATTTTTAGCCCGTGTCATAGCCACATAAAACATACGCCGCTCTTCTTCTTTATCCGATTCGGTCGCTGCTTTTTTATGAGGCATCAGGCCATCATTGGCATCGGGAATATAGACCACGTCATACTCCAGTCCCTTTGCTCCATGCATGGTAAGAAGTCGTATACCTTCCGCCGCCTCAAAATGCTGCCTGGAACGGATTTTTAAAGTTTCCGAATACTGTTCAATGGCCCTAAACCATTCTTCCCATGTTTTATAAGCATGACTCTTATCCATCAATTCATCCAGAACTTCCAGCAGATCGTCACCTTTGATTCCCCGACCCATGGCATACTCTTTCAAATATTCATCATAACCAATCGAATGACGGATATACTGAATCGCCGGATAGGGTCCCATGGATGCCAGCATATATAAATCATATTCAAGCTGTTCGATTCGCTCCAACATCCATTCCCGATTCTCCAGATAGTCTTTTACATTAGACAGGTTCACCGGATCTTCATCCAAATAAGACCTGGATATATATCGATTCGGCCGATTAATGATCCGGAGATAATCTGCCCGGGAATTGCTTCCGAAAGCAATATTCATATAGGCAAAAACATCTTTGGCGATCCAGTGTTCGTAAATATTCGGCACCGAATCCTTCATAACAAAAGGCACATTGTAGACCATGAGCTGTTCTACCAGACCGCTCATCTGAATATTGGTACGGAAAATAATCGCAATCTGTTCCCATGGAACATTCTGCTGCCCATGCATATCCACAATTTCCCGAATCATTTTCAAATACTGGTCTGTCGGCTTTTGAAAAGCCTTTACCAATACTTCACTCCCTTTTTCCCGGGAAGCCGTCATATGCTTGGCATAACGATGCTCGTTGTGGCGAATCAAACCTTCCGCCCGGGAAACAATAGCACCCGTGGAGCGATAATTTTTGTTCAAAACGGCCATTTCAGCCCCTGGATAATCTTTTGTAAAACCGAGAAGAATCTCCGGCTTAGCGCCGCGAAAACGGTAAATTGACTGGTCATCATCGCCCACCACAAAGAGATTTTCTTCCGGTTTTGCCATCATCCGTATAATTTCGTATTGAATCCGATTGATGTCCTGAAACTCATCGATCAATATGTACGTATATTTTTTCTGCCAGGCCAGCAATATGTCAGGCCTTTCTTTGAAAAGCTGCCATGTCTGTACAAGCATGTCATCATAATCCAGCCGGCGCATCCGGCGAAGCTTTTTCTCATAAGACGTATAGATTTCTTCAAACACATCCTTTGAACAATTGGCTGAATAAAAATGTTCTAAAGGCATCATATCACCTTTTACCCGGCTGATTTCCCCGGCAATATTCATCAGGAAATCTTTTTCATCATCCATTTCCACATCGATCTGATGAACAATATCCCGAAGGATGCCATATTTTTCATCCTCAGATAAAATATTTTCCACCCGATAGTTATAGGCGTATTTTAAAATTGTAAAAAAAACTGCATGAAAGGTTCCAAAACTCACCGGCAGATGGCGGCCGCCCATCAACCGGTCAAACCGGCTCCTCATTTCACCCGCCGCTGCCCGGGTAAAAGTCACCACAAGAATATTACCCGGAGCCACGCCGGCTTTTTCAATGAGCCACTGTGTTCTCCGGGTAATCACAAGGGTTTTTCCCGAACCGGGACCGGCCAGTACAAGCCTCGGTCCCCGGTTATGTTCAATTGCTTTTTTCTGGGCGCTGTCTACTTGCATGCTTCCAGCTTTTCAATGGCGCTGCGGATTCTCGCTAAAGATTCCTCTTTGCCGATGACTTCCATAATTTCAGTCGCTCCGGCCGGTGTCATCTGTTTACCGGAGACTGCAGTACGGATTGGCCACATCACGTATCCATTTTTATAGCCTTTCTCCTTGACGAACTCAACGAGACGTCCGTAAAGAGCATCATTGCTGTAATCCTCCTGGGCCTCCAGAACCGGAAGAACTTCTTTTAAAACTGTAAGCGATGTTTCTGCATTGGTCTTCATCTTTTTATGAGTATACATTGCCACATCATATTCCGGTACAGCCTCAAAGAAATCAATCAGTGCCGGGATATCCGGGAAGATTTCAATACGTGTCTTTACCATCTCAGCAATCTTTTTATAGTCCACATCTCTGTGAATCGTCTCTTTAATAAATGGCAGAGCCTTTTCATAAAATGCATCAAAATCCATGGCTTTGATATATTCGCCGTTCATCCATTTTAATTTTGTCATATCAAATACCGCCGGAGACTTGCTCATATGACGGTAATCAAAAGCTTTAACGAGCTCTTCCAGGCTGTAAATCTCCCGATTTTCCTCCGGACTCCATCCCAGAAGTGCCACATAATTGACAACGGCTTCTGTCAAAAAGCCCTGTTCCAGCAAATCTTCAAAAGAAGAATGGCCGCTGCGCTTACTCAGTTTCTTATGCTCTTCGTCTGTAATGAGCGGACAATGCACATAGGTCGGAACTTCCCAGCCAAAAGCTTCGTACAAACGATTATATTTCGGTGAGGAAGACAAATATTCATTTCCACGAACCACATGGGTAATGCCCATCAAATGGTCGTCTACCACATTAGCAAAGTTGTAAGTCGGATATCCGTCGGATTTGATGAGAACCATATCGTCCAGTTCTGCATTATCCACGCTGATATCGCCGTAAATATCATCATGGAAAGTGGTCGTTCCTTCCGTCGGGTTATTCTGACGAATCACATAAGGGATACCCGATGCCAGTTTTTCCTCGACCTCTTCTTTGGAAAGATGGAGACAATGTTTGTCATAAACCATAATCTCCTTGCCGGCTACTTCCTGTTTCAGACTTTCCAAACGTTCTTTGTCACAGAAACAATAATAAGCTTCGCCTTTATCAATTAATTTTTTTGCGTATTCCATATAAATTCCCGCTGCCTGACGTTCACTCTGAACATACGGGCCGCAGCCACCGTCCTTATCCGGTCCTTCATCATGAATCAGTCCGGTCTTTTCAAGTGTACGGTTAATAATATCCACGGCACCTTCCACAAAACGTTCCTGGTCCGTGTCTTCGATTCTCAAAAGAAAATCGCCGCCTTCATGCTTGGCAATCAGATAAGCATATAATGCTGTTCTTAAATTTCCTACGTGCATCCGTCCAGTTGGACTCGGCGCAAACCGTGTTCTGACTTTCTTATCCATCTTCAATCGACTCCTCATTTCTGCATATTCAAAACATTCACCCTGTATCATATCACATTCTGACACAGGGTGAAAGCATTTATTTTTTCATTTCTTATTTTAACACATGCTTTATTCTAGGTACAACCTGATTCGACACGATACCGATCAACATTCCGGTCACTGTTCCGGCAATGAGCAGCGGCGGCAAATAGGAAATAAGATGAATATTTTCCACCACCGCCATGGCCACAGCTAACTGTCCTATATTATGAAGAATGCCTCCGGCCACGCTGACTCCGACCATCGAAAAGTTCGGTATCTTTTTCAGCAGCATCATACCGCAAAAACTCAAAATACCTCCGGCCAGACTATAAAGCATGGCGGCTAAACTTCCAAAGGTTACTGAAACAAGTAAAATACGTATCATGGATACCGCAAAGGCCATCGGTGCCCCCATTGTATAAAGGGCCACAACAACCACCAGATTCGCAAGTCCCAGTTTCATTCCCGGAATGCCTAAATTTATCGGTATAAGTACTTCCACATAACTGAAGATCATCGCCAGGGCTGTAAACATCCCGGCCATTGCAACTTTTTTAGACATAATTCATCCTTTACACACCGATATTCCTCGGCTTTTTTCACTATGCATCGACGTCCCTTGCTTCCTCACCTTCGGTAATCTCAAGGACTACTTTGTGGGGCAGGCAGACAATGGTTTCACCCACTTTGTCAATCGGAGCATGTTCCACACAATATTTATCCGGACAATCAGCCTCCAGCATGGATACAACGCCGTCCTTGATCCGGAACTGATTATGCCAGCCGTCAATATCCAATGAAACATCCTGATCTTCTGCCAGATCATAGGTGTCATAAACGTCACCGCCAACGGTCACTGTCAGAGTGCCTCCGGATTTTTTACCTCCCAGATTCATATAAATGAGACCTGCTGCAGCCAGGACAAGGACAGCACAAATTAATAGGATATCTCCTTTTTTCATAACCGACCCTATTTCTTCTCAATCTGATTCATCATGACAAAATCGTCTTCCGAATCCACATAATTTATAGTTACCCGATCCTCCGGTTTGAGTACAGCCAGCACATCGTCAAGCTGTATGGAGGCCATAAATATCTTATCTGAACCGGAAATCTGAACATAGAAGTAGGTATTGCCGTCTTTTACTGCTGAGTCTACCTGAACAACATGTCCTGTAATCTCCGACAAATCACCTGTATCGATCATCTGTCCCGAAGATAACTGTTTTACATAGACTGAGTAGGCTTCGTTCAATGTATCGCCAATGGCCACCTGCTGATATTTTTCCACATTGACGAAGGCAAACTTTTTAACCAATCCTGCATTATCCTTTAAAGAGACAAGATAGGTTGGCTGGCTTCCAATATTCAAAAGCACCGGGAATGTGGCCGTATAAGCCAGGTTCTGAACCTGTCCTTCCGCCGATTCCATCGCCGAATATTCTGTAGCACCGGATACAATATAATAATGTGCTTCCTTTGTCCGCATATTGACCAGCACAAGACCGATATTTGACTCATCATTGCCCACAGAAGTCAGTCCGGTATAAAGCCACACATCGTCATCCAGAGCCAGATAATTATATCCGCCGGAAGTCATGCAGACATCCTTCTGACCAATAAGGGTATTAATATAACCATTTTTATACTGTCCCCAGTAATTAATCTGCTCTACAATAATATCTGCGGAATAGGCTCTGTCTACCCACTCCGGGCAATCCTTTATGTCATAATAAATCGAATCACCGCTGCATGCATCTACGATGACTACGCCGGCCACATCCCGGCCACCGAACAGACCAATCGTATAATTGATCACCGGACAGATCCAATAAGGCTTTCCTTCATCATCCACCTCAAAGGAATAATCTTCAAAAATCTTTGTCGGATATTTAAACCGCAGATGCCGGTCCAAATCCCTGAAAAAATATTCGCCTGGTGAATATTTGATGCCTTCCGTAAGCTGCACAAGCTCCACATCCTGCGTTGCCATGTTCACCGAAATATAACCTGGAATACCCTCCGACTGATTATTGAACCATTTAATAATATTCCCATATCGAAGCGGAGCTACCCGGGTCGGCACATCCTGATAATTAATCTGGGTATAAGAATAACTATATTCGTCCACTTCAAACTGGGAAATGAGATTGACCAGCTCGCCGATTTTCCGATTTCCAAGACGGACCGCCGAATCCCTGTCAACAATCGGTACATCATTCATGGAGATCTGGGTAATATCCTCAGAAAATTCCCTGTTTTCCACATCCATTAACTGCTGATATGCACCTGCATGGAAAAACTGATGTGATATGACCTGTCCGATTCCCAACACGGCCAACGACAAAATAACGACGATCAGGCCAGCTTTGGCATTGTTTCTTAAAAACTTGAAATCCACTGTCCGATTCCGCAAATCTGAAATAGAAAAGGTCCCGATCAGAGATGCAATCATATAAACCACTGCAACTTCAAGCAGCCAGCTGTAAAAGGCCGGCGAGTGCAGATTCAGCGCCGGAAGAGTAAAGTAAAAGGATATAAGCGCAAAGATTAGTGTAATCCCTACCGTACGCACTATTTTTTTCATATAATTCCTCCATTAAATAAAATCAATCATCAATCACTGCATTTACCGCACAAGGGAATGTCCCATATCCGCCGCTGGTCATAATGAATGTATGAGTTTCCACATTGCCGCTCTTCGTTGTAAAAGCAACCGTTGCCTCATAGCCGTTATCTGTTTCTTCAATTTCCGTAAATTCCATGGAACCCATATAGCCTTCCGAGCTGTAGAGCACATAGCTGTCTGCGTCCACATCAAATTCAATGCCGCCCATCGTATCAATG